>CAZMWC010000072.1:0-8825 GCA_964569805.1 uncultured Gallionella sp. | reverse complement strand
AGTATGCCACTCCTGATTATGAAACTCGCCATGCCCGTTTCCCCCTCCCCAACCCCGCTCCGCGCCCCACGGCTGGCTTTGCACAGCCAGCCGACTCCGGCGGCGGGAAGCATGCTTCCCGAAACCCCGCCTACGTCCCGGTGGGAGAGGGGGCAAACGAATCGCTACGCGAGTCTCACGTTAAGGATACTCAAGCATGATTTTGTTCTGGGCAGTTTGCGCGGCGCTGCTGATGGTGGCGCTGCTGTTTATTGTGTTGCCGCTTTGGCGCAGCAACAGTAGTGATGGCGGAGTGATGCGCGATGCCGCCAATCTGGAAATTTTGCGTGCCCAGTCAGCAGAGCTTGATGCTGATTTGCGTAATGGGTTGCTAACGCCGGATGGTTATGAGCAAGGCAAGCATGAATTGCAGGCGCGTTTGCTGGAGGAAGTCAAAACTGCGGAACAACCCGTCGGGCCATCGCATCGCCCCGCCAAGATATTGGCGGTTATTTTGGCCGTTTTGCTGCCGTTATTCTGTGTGCCACTTTATTTTGCGATAGGCGACACCAACGCCATGCTGCCGCAGGCGCAACAAGCGGGAGCCGGAGGCGCGGGGTTGATCAGCTCGGAAGCCGCGCTGCAAAAACTGGAAAAGGAATTGGCGAAACAATCCGAAAACCCTGACGGGTGGATGCTGTTGGCGCGCTCCTACAGTGAGTTGGAACGTTTTTCCGATGCGGAGCGCGCTTACGGGCAACTGGTCAAGCTGATACCCAATGAAGCGCAATTATGGGCGGATTATGCCGATGTTTATGCGATGAGCCACGGGCGGACGCTGCGAGGTGAGCCAACCGGATTTCTCAACAAAGCGCTAGAGCTGGACAGTAACAACACGCTGGCCTTGGCGCTGTCCGGCACCGCAGCGATGGAGCGCGAAGATTACGTTGCAGCGATCGCTCATTGGCAAAAACTGCTCGACCTGCTGCCACCGGACTACCCGGATGTGCAGATGATCCGCGCCGGCACCCAGCGCGCACGCGAACTCCTCGCCACGCAAAAGGGTGGCAAGGAAAAATTGGCGCGGATGCCAGCGGATAAAGCGCCCGAGAAATCGGCGGCCGGATCGGGCGCGGTGATCTCCGGCAGAGTCGCGCTGAACCCCGCGCTGGCCGGTATGGCCGCGCCAACCGACCCGGTGTTCATCATTGCCCGTGCGGCGGGAGAGCAAAAGTTTCCGATTGCTGTATTGCGCAAGCAGGTAAAAGATTTGCCGCTGCAATTCACGCTCGATGACAGCATGGCAATGCAAGCGCAGATGAAATTGTCCGGTTTCGATCAAGTCGTGGTGGTGGCGCGCGTGGCCAAATCCGGCGACCCGGTTGCGCGGCCCGGCGATTTGCAGGGAATGACGGGAGCCATTAAACCGGGCACCAAAGACGTAAATATTGTGATTGATTCTGTCGTGCCATGACCGTAATAGTTGTTTGTTCGTAACTACTCAAGTCGAAGTGATATGCTCAAAATATTCATAAACACAGTCCCCTCTCCCCTTGCGGGAGAGGGTTAGGGAGAGGGGGAAAGGCGGTTGTACTTGAGTAGTTACGTTTGTTCTATGTCAGCAAAAACATTCAACCTTGGGCGCGCATCGTGCTGATCCAGCTTGCCATCACGGCTCTTCTGGCGGCATTGTTGCCGCTGGCCATGGTCTGGATATCGGGCGATGCCGATAAATACCGCAAGCTGGTGTGGGTCACGCTGTTTCTCACCTTTGACTTGATTATGTTCGGAGCATTTACGCGGCTGACCGATTCGGGCTTGGGCTGCCCGGATTGGCCGGGCTGTTATGGACATGCCAACCCGTTGCAGGCGCATGCGGACATCAGTGCCGCGGAGGCCGCCATGCCGAGCGGCCCGGTAACCGTCATCAAGGCATGGATTGAAATGATCCATCGCTATCTGGCCATGTGTGTCGGTGTGCTGATCATCGCGCTGGTGGTGATCGCATGGCGCAAATGGCTGCAATCCGGCCGCAAAGCAATGAAATTTGCTCCAATATTCCCATCGGTGTTGCTGGCGTTTGTTTGTTTGCAGGGGGCTTTTGGCGCATGGACAGTCACAATGAAGCTGCAACCGGCCATCGTGACCATCCATCTGTTGTTGGGAATGACATTGCTGGCGCTGTTGACCTGGTTTGCGGCACGTCAAAGCGATCGGCCGCCGCTGCCGCAATCGGCTGCGGCGTTAAGCCGTCCAGCGGCAATCGCAATGGTGTTGCTGGCAATTCAAATTGCGCTTGGCGGTTGGGTCAGCACCAATTATGCGACCTTGGCGTGCCAGGATTTTCCGTTGTGCCAGGGCGCGCTATTCCCGGAAATGGATTTCGCCAACGGCTTCACGCTATGGCGCAATTTGGGCATGACATCCACCGGCGAGTATCTGCCTTCACACGCTTTGACGGCAATTCACTGGACGCACCGCATTTTTGCCTTCGCCGTCATTGCCTTTATTTTTTGGGTGGCGCGCAGGGCAATTAAAATCGACGGGTTGCGCAAGACCGCACGCTGGTTGCTGATCGTCATTACACTGCAATTTGCTACAGGTTTTCTGACCGTTTTTCTGGAGTTTCCTCTGGCGTTGGCGGTGGTGCACAACGGCGGCGCGGCGCTCCTTACATTTTTACTGGCCACGCTGAATTACAAAATCCGAACTGCGGGCAAAACTGTACTGAATTGAGCGGTTCGGTGTTTTTCGTATTCCAAGAGGCGGGGTGTGCTTTTAGTCTCTTACAAGTCAAATGATGTCAAAAAATGACAAGATGTTCGACCACCCCGTAGGGGCGATTCACGAATCGCCCGGGCAATTCGTGAATTGCCCCTACGCCTTTGTTTTTTCCGCGTCTCCGCGCGCAAATCTTTTTGGCTCCGGCTCGTCCAATCTGAACGGCTCTAAAAATTATCATCGTGAGGAGCGTAGCGACGTGACGATCTTTGTGGCTTATTGATTTCAAAAGGCCTAAAGATTTCTCGCCTTGCTCGAAATGACAATAAATAAGTTTTTAGAGGTTCCCTTTACCGGTTTTGAGAGGTCGGCGCAGCTGTCTTTTTCGGGTTTACGTGAGTCAGCCTTACACTTAACGCATCGCTTTTTTCCACAACAGCATCGCCGCCATGATCGAATGCCCACACCCATGCACCGGCGCGGCGGGTTTTGAACGTTGTATCAGTCCAGTATTTTCCGGGCAGTGATTCCGGAAAAAAGGCTTTTGCAAGCGTAGGGCCGGGAAAGGGGACGCTGGTGTCCACGATGGTATTCAATTCGTAACGGCTTGGCAGATACCAATCGTTCAGGCCGCAAAGTTTTTCTGTATTGGTTGCTTTGATATAAGAGCCCGTATCGCAATCACTGCCGGTGCATGTCCCGCCATTGGCCTTGCCCGCAAAACCGCCGTTAGTCTGTTGATCAGGGTCGTACCAGCTATAAGTATTGTTGATGTTGTGCAATCCGGGTCCGGTTTCCTTTACCTCCCAGATCAAACCTGATTGGTTGTCCTGCACACATGCCCATGGTTGCTTGGCGTAGTCCTTGCCGTCGTTCACGCTGCCATCCCGGTTAAGGCGCGTCATGTCGAACACGAACGGCTTTGGAGTTAGCGCGTCACCGCAACCGGCAATTGTGATGGGAAGCAATAACAAGACAATATTGCGGCAGAAGGCATAGAGGGTGTTTGGCATGATATTTTTGTGGGCGGTTTTCTTTATTCTAATTTTTTATTTCAGGGTGGTCGTAAGGTAAGCGTGACACCAATGTGCCGGTGGATGACATGTCGGTAGAGCGCGCGCATTATATCGCGGAATTGTGATGCGGGCAGTTTTAGAAGGCTACGAAATTGGGCTGCACCCTCAATTGGGCTGCCAGGCACGCGCTACAATACGGGGACGGCTCTTTATTTACAAAGGAAATGTTTCGTGAAAATTCGTATCGCTGCTGTGCAGTATCTGCTCCGGCCAATCAACGGCTGGGATGATTTTGAAAATCAGGTTCGACTCACCCTCAAGGCCGCTGCGCAAGAGGAGCCGAATTTTGTCTTGCTGCCGGAAAATTTTACCAACCAATTGCTGTCTTTCATGGGGGCGGATCAGGACATCAAGGCCGCTGTCCGGCGTTTGCACGATTTCACGCCGCGCTATATGGAACTCATGGCCGAGATGGCCAGAGAATACCGTTTTTATCTGATTGCCGGCACCCACCTCAATCTGCGCGGCGGCTTGCTTTACAACACCGCTTTCCTGTTCTCTCCGCAAGGAGAGGTGTTCACGCAGGACAAGATTCATCGCACCCGGATGGAACGTGAGAAGTGGGATGTAACAGGGGGCGACAAGCTGCATCTTTTCCAGACCGACTATGGTTCCATTGCCATATTGATCTGCTACGACATAGAGTTCCCGGAACTGGCGCGGCAGGTGTGCGAGGCGGGTGCCGACATCATCTTTGTCCCGTCGTTCACCGGTGACCGCCAGGGTTACCTGCGCGTGCGCTACTGCGCCCAGGCGCGCACTGTCGAAAATCAGGTTTATGTCGCCATGACCGGCACCGTAGGCAGCTTGCCGGTGGAAGGGCTGGGTGCGCAATACAGCCGGGCGAGCATCATGACACCGTCAGACCTGCCTTTCCCGCGCGATGGCATCGCGGCAGAGGGTGTGGCAAATAATGAGCAAGTGGTGGTCGCCGATATTGATTTGGGAACGCTGGCCCAGAACCGGCTCAACGGTAGCACCATCCCACTGCGCGACAGGCGGCCGGAGGTGTACCGAAATCCGGTGGAAATCGTTTCCGCTCCCAGCGGTTCCCATAGGTGAGTGGTTGAAATCTGAGCCCCTTTTCTGCCTTTTTCTGATACCTTTTTTTCTACAACTCCGGCTTTGTGCGGCATGTATCACGCATCAGGAGGGGTACTCTCCGGTTCTCATGGTTTCGGCTGGGGAGGGCACATGGCACATGTCGATCCGCGTGATCTTCTCATCCTTTACATGGGCAAACACAGTGGCTATCAGGTTGCCTTTCTCGCCTTCAGCCGTTACGACGCACTCGCTATGCCCCCACGCCTGAACTACCGCAATTTCGGCGTAAACCCGGCTGCCTGATTGTCTGATCGAATCCAGCATGGGCTTCATGTAATCGAGAAACTCCTGCTTCGAAGGGATTTCCCCAATCATCCACTGCGAAGAGTAGCGAAAATCTTCGTCCAGCAGCGGTTCAATGTGCGATGCATCCAGCGTGTTCATCATTCGCGCATAAGCGCGCAGTGCGTCAATTTCTGTTAACTTCATTTGCGCCATCCATCGGTAAAAAATGCCGGTTATTCTATCAGCCCGGCAAGGCTGTTATTCAGGCTTGGAAAAAGAAACGCTGACGGGCATCGACGGGAATGTCCATTCCCGTCGCCTGTGCGCGTTGCAGCAGCTCCCAGTAATAGCGGTAGGAGGCGCGGTCGTGCAGTTTGCCTTCATGCTGGATAGGCCCCCAGGCTGCATTCTGGGCGGCAATCAACAGGGCGGCGGCTTCGTTGATTTCCGCAAAATCCGGGCGCATGGCTTCAACGATGGGCAGTATCTGGTTCGGGTGGATGCTCCACATGCGCAGAAAACCAAGCTCCTGCCGGGCACGGCGCGCGTCTTCCCGCACTACAGTAGTGTCGCGTATCTCGGTGGTGACGTTATGGCTGGGCACGCAGCCGTTGCCCAGCGCGGCGGCGGCGATGGCGCATTTTGCGCGCGCGACCAGCGCGTGACTGAACTGGCCGGGCGAGCGCATCGCGCTGGCGGGAATGGCACCGTGGTGCGCGGAGACAAAATCCATCAGGCCGAAGTCGAGCACCTCGACATGGGGCAGGCGGGCGATCTCCCACACCTCGTGCAACGCGCCGGGCGTTTCGATCAACACATGGACGTGTATCTCGCGGGCGATGCCGTAGCGGTCGCGCAGTTCGTCGAGCGCGGTGATTTGTGTCAGCACGTCGGCGGCGAATTCCGGCTTGGGCAATACGATATAAGCCACGCGCTGCCCGGCGCGGCCGATGACGATGTCGAGCTCGTCGCGCCAGTGCGGATGCCGGACATCATGGATGCGGACACCGACGCGACCGAAGCGGTTCTCGTCGGACAGCAGCAGCCCGGTGATCATCTCCGCGTGTTCCCGCTCCTGACCTGCAGGCGCGCCATCCTCACAGTCGGC
The DNA here is from genome assembly GCA_964569805.1 of uncultured Gallionella sp. GTDB lineage: Bacteria > Pseudomonadota > Gammaproteobacteria > Burkholderiales > Gallionellaceae > Gallionella. The sequence goes on along the minus strand of CAZMWC010000072.1, from coordinate 2,612 downwards.
GGTGATGTCGAAGATGGGTTTTCCGTTGACCGATAATTCGGCTTGGATATGGAGCGCCTTTTTCAGCAGCTTCTCGCTGCCGGCAAAGTGCTCGCAGGCGGCAAGTTGCGGAAACGGGCGACTGCCCGCGTACAGCACTTCGGATGGGTGAAGGTGGTTTTTCATGTTGAATTGTCAGGTCAGTGAGCGTGTTTTTCCCGAAGAGCGCAGCAAGCGCTTGCGTGCTTTAAGCAGCGGGATCTTTCGAATGTGAAACGGGTGCTTTCATGCTTAACCCTACTCGGTTAATACAGGTGGTATGCCGGGATTATCGTATAACTGCCAACTGTTCACCAATATTATCCTGAAAACCGCAGTTGATGATAAATGTGTGCTTATCCAAGATGTTGCGTTGCTCTTGTAGGTGCGAATTCATTCGCACATAACTTCTTGTTCGTGCGAATGAATTCGCACCTACCTACCCCTCAACTGCGTTTTTTAGGATAATGCCGCACGCAATATCGATTTCGCCGTGTAAAAGCTTTCCGGCGTGGGTGGTGGGTATGGTGCTCTATCTGTTGGGCAACGAATTGAACGAACGCAAGCGTAATCTCAACTTCGAGCGCAAGTTCGGCAAGATAATCGGCAGCCTGAGCCTGTATGCTTTCACCCCGCCAAAGAAGTTGCAGTGAAGTCGCAGTACAGCATCACTCGCATGGAACAAACCATGGCTACGCCACTTAAACCGGGACGGCCTCATCGGGAGGGTTACGACTATGAATAAATACCGCCGCAAAACGTTACGCCAGATTTTTGCCATAGGCCTGCTGGGCAGTTCCGGCATTTCCGGCCTGATCCGTGATGCGCTGGCCGCCGGCAACATGCCCGCGCCGCAGGGTATTTACAGGATCAGGGGCGAGGTTCGCATCAACGGCAAGGCCGCGAAAGATGGGCAGCTCGTCAATCCGGGCGACGAGGTCGTCACCGGCCCGCGCAGCACGGCGACCTACGTCATCGGGCAGAGCGCCTTCCTGCAACGCGAGAACAGCGTCGTGCATTTCGGGCAGAAGGCTGCGGAAGACTTCTTCCGCGTAGTTACAGGAAAGATACTGTCGGTATTCGGCAGCGGCGAGAAAAAGTTACTTACCCCCACCGCTTCCATCGGCATCCGCGGCACCGCCTGCTACATCGAGGCCGAAGCGAAGAAGGTGTATTTCTGCCTCTGCTACGGTATGGCCGATGTCTTCCCGGCAGCGGAGCCAGGCCGGGTCGACCGCATCGAGACGAAACACCACGACCATCCCATCTACATCCATCACGACACCGGAATGCCCTCGATGGTGGATGCCACAGTGATCAATCACACGGATGTCGAACTGGTCATGCTCGAAGACCTGACCGGTCGCCGACCGCCGTTCTACGGGAAGGCTAACGGCGTGAGCTACTGAATAACTTGAAGCAGGCAGTTTTTGGGGTGGAATTTAAGCGGTGCAGTCCAGTTTCTCTTAAGGGTACCTCTAAAGAACCGCAGATTAAATCCGTTCGTGGTGAGCTTGTCGAACCGTGATCGGATTCAATCAATAACAATCGATTGGTTCAGCCAGCCCTTCGACAAGCTCAGGGCGAACGGGTGATTTAATCTGTATTTCCCTAAATATCCACATTTCACCCCGTAGGGGCGATTCATGAATCGCCCGTGCCGCGTTGCCTACCACTTTTCCGCGCCTTGCATTTGGGCGAGCTCCGAATTTTTAGAGATACCCTTAAGCAGAGTATGGAAGCAAGAAAAAGCAAACCCGAATAGCATAAGCTGCTTGAAATAGGCTCTTACCATGATTTGCGCCATCCAGTGCTACGGCTAACCAGGATTTACTGGATTTCGACCAAGGTCTCGTCCGGTGCCACGCTGTCGCCTTTTTTGACATGGACGCTGATGACGATGCCGCTGATAGGTGCCTGGATTTCGTTTTCCATTTTCATGGCTTCGATGACCAGTATGCCGTCCCCGGCTTCGACCTTGTCTCCGGCTTTGACCTTGACATCGACAATGGTGCCCGGCATGGCGGTCGCCACGCAGCCCTGATGGGATGGTTGTGGTCGGCCGATGCCTGATGCCGGTGTGGGGGATTTTTTCTTGCCGTTGCTATTTGCGCCAGAAACCTCGATTTCATTGAGCGTCTCGACCATGACTTCTTCCGAAATACCATCGACGGAAACGTAGAATGGGCGCTGTGCTTCGCCGCGATGCCCGCTACCGGTGAGTTTTATATGAAAGGTTTCGCCGTGCAGCGTTACCTTGAATTCGTTTGGTGCGTAACGTTCGGAGGACGCGGTAGCGGCCTCTTTGGACAGCAACGGTTCGGGGGTGAGCGTGTTGGCGTTGCGCTCTTGCAGGAAAGTAATTGCCATGTCCGGGAACATGGCATAGGTGAGCACGTCTTCTTCACTTTTGGCCAGATTTTCGCACTTGATCTTGAGTTTGTTCATCTCGTCTTCGAGCAAATCGGCGGGGCGGCAGGTGATCACTTCCGCGTCACCGACCGCAAGTTTTCGGATTTGTTCGTTGACCTTGCCCGGCGCCTTGCCGTAGTGGCCGAGCAGGTAGTTTTTGACTTCATTGGTGACCGATTTGT
>CAZMWC010000071.1:0-8847 GCA_964569805.1 uncultured Gallionella sp. | reverse complement strand
CAGTTGTAATCGCAATTTGGGAGCGTGCGCCGCCTGGATTCCGGCTTTCGATCCGTTCTCGAAAAAGGTCTTGATCCCTTTGTGTGCAAAACTTTTTATCATGGCGGAGCATTGTAGCGCGATATGTTACACGCCTCAATGTGTTAGGGGAGGTCTGATTAAGTTCGTCACACCGGCGAAGGCCGGTGTCCAGTCCATTGAAGCGGGGTAGGCAGGCAATCCGCGGAGCGGATGCTCGCAAAACACTGGATTCCGGCCTTCGCCGGAATGACGAATGAGGACTTAATCAGAGCTTCCTTAGACAAGACGCTGGACAAGCCTCCCTCGACTTCGTTTTCGAAGACAGATCGGGATCGGAAGCAGCATCATAGCCCGCGCATATAAAACGGTCGCAATGGCCGATGCCCGGCCATCGCCTCATGCAGTTGCAGCAGCAGTTTCTCTTTGTCCTTGGGCAGGTTGCCCGCGAGCGCCAGCGCATTGGAGGCGTGGTTGCTGCGGAAGATGACCGGCTGCGGCGGGTTGAGGCCGCTGATGAGCCGTTCCTGTTCCTTCAATATCGCTAGGTCGTCCGGCATCTCGAACGGCTCGCCGAGTTTGTGCTGGAATTCTTCTGTGATGCTTTCGTCGAGATGCAGTTGCAGCGTGGAGAGGTAGGTGACGGGCGCGCTGTTGAGCAGGGCGATGGTGCCGGCTATATGTTCGTCGCTGTGTGTGCTGCCGCCCAGCCCGAGGATGACGGTGGCGGAGACTTTCATGCCGCTGGCGTGCGCTTTGGTCAGCACTTCGGCGATGCGCAGTTGTGTGGCGCCCTTGGTGATCTTTTTCAGGATGAGGTCGGAGCCGGATTCGATACCGAAGTAGAACAGGCTGAGTTTGTGCGCGCGCAACAGGGCCAGTTCTTCGGCGCTCTTGCGCTGGATGTTGCCGGGCGTGGCATAGCAGGAAACGCGCGTCAGGCGCGGGAAGGTCGCGGCCAGTTCGCGCAGGATGGCGAGCAGGTGTTCGGTCGGGAGCGCCAGCGCATCGCCATCGGCCAGGAACACGCGCTGCGCATCCGGCCAATCGGCGGCGGCAGTGCGGATGTCGGAGATCACGTCGGCCAGCGGGCGTTCGACATAGCGCTTGCTGCGATACATGGCGCAGAAGCTGCACTGGTTGAAGCTGCAGCCCAGCGTGGCCTGGATGATGAGGTTGTCGGCCTCGGAGGGCGGGCGGAACAGCGGCATGTCGTAGAGTAAGTCCATGCCGAATTGTAGCGGGGTTGTCGCTTGGTTGAGTTGGGGCTTTATCCCCGACCACATATTTTCCGCAAGAATCGTCTAAACTTGCACCATGCAAATCAAATTCATCTCTACTGACCCGAACCGGCCTCCCAGCCTGTTGCGCAAAATAGCGGCGCTCATCGCGATGGTTGCGCTGGCTGTTGTGGCGATCATGTTCTCGGTGGTGTTGCTGTCGGTCATTCTGGTCGTTATCGTGTTCGGCGGCGCTTATCTGTGGTGGAAGACGCGCGAGCTGCGCAAGCTGATGCGGGACTTCACGCCCCCTCCCGGCGCGACGATGCACTGTGAAACCTTTGCTGACGAAGCGTTCAAGGGGGAGGTGATCGAGGGGGAGGTGATTCGTGTGGATGAATCACGGATAGATGAATCACGGATAGAGGAAAGGCGCTGAGCGCGGAGCATCGTCATGTGGCTGCAAAAAGAAGTACGCCTGCAAGCGAAGCCGTGCGATAGGCCGGGTTAGCCGTCGGCAGGACCCGGCAGATCCTCGAAGTAAAGCGCCAGCGCTTCTTGTAGGTTCTCGATGGCTTCCTGTTCGGTCGCGCCGCTACAGGATAGATCAAGGTCGTCGCACCGGGCGATGAAGATGCCGTTCTCCTTGACGACCACGTAGTTCGAATTTTGCTTACGTTTTTTGGTTTGCATGGCGAGTAAATGTGCTGCTGCTTTAAAGGAAAAAGGAGCCTATCGCTACGCTCCCCCATCCTGTACGGGCTATCGGGTTTTTCGGATTTTAGTGCAAGTGCCCGCTTTCGCCGTCATGCACATGCCCGTGTTCCAATTCTTCTGCCGTGGCCGGGCGCACACCTGTAACGGTGCAGTTAAAAGTTAATGCCTTGCCTGCCAGTGGATGATTGCCATCCACCGTGACTTCGTCATCGGTGACATCCACCACGGTGAAAAGTATGAAGTCTTCTTCTTCGGAGTTTTCCGGGCCGCCCTCAAACTGCATACCTACTTCGACATCGTTCGGAAAGGCGTTGCGCGGTTCGACTTCTACCAGGGTGTGATCGTATTCGCCGAAGGCATCATCCGGCTGCATGGTTACCTCGCAATGATCGCCGGTTTTTTTGCCGTGCAGCGCTTCTTCGACCAGCGGAAAGATGCCGTCATAACCGCCGTGCAGGTAGCTGACCGGATCCTCAATCTTTTCCAGCAACTCACCTTCAGAATCAAATAATTCATAGCGCAGGGATACAACGGTGTCTTTGGCGATTTTCATTTCATCTCCTTTATCAGATTAAAGATTTCCTGCGCATGTCCGTGGGCATGGACACCGTACATGACATGGCGCAGCTTGCCTTGCTTATCAATTACAAAAGTGGAGCGTTGAATGACATGCTTCTTGTGTCCGTCAATTTCTTTTTCAACCATCACACCATAACGTTTGCAAATACGCGCGTCGGGGTCGGATAGCAGCAGCACGGACAGGCCATGCTTGTCCCGGAACGAAGCGTGGCTCAAGCAATCATCGCGGCTGATGCCGATTACGATGGTGTCGAATTTGGCGAGATCCTCTTCGAGTTCGCTAAATTCATTGGCTTCCATGGTGCAACCAGGGGTGTCATCCCTAGGGTAAAAATACAGCACAATGTTTTTTTTGCCCCGCTGCGTGGTGAGCACAAAGGTTCCCATGTCGGCATCCGGCAGCTCGAAGTGCGGTGCTTCCATTCCGGCGGCGAGATGAATAGATGGCATTGACGTTTCCCCCTGTGCGGTATTTTAACCTGAATTTATAAAATATTAGGTCGAACATCTTTCATCGTTATTCATCAAAAGATGGATGGCACGCTACGATTTCTGTCGCTATGTATATAATTCCCTCGGCGAAGAAATTTCCCGCATAGGGCGTACTGAGAACAAGGAGCAAATCATGAGCGACGGCGAGCTGCAACACATCCAATTGAACGGCATCGCAGACTATACCAGCGCGCTTGATACGCTGTGCAAACTGGCACGCCACAGCTTGTGTCTGTTCGAGAAGAACTATGATGGCCTGGGTTTCAACAGCGAGGCACGCTACGAAATGCTGCATGGTTTTTTGCTTGCCAGCCCAGTCAACCGGTTATTTGTGCTGACCCATGATACGCACTATCTTTCCACTCTGTGCCCGCGTATGGCGATGTTGTTGCGCCAGTTCGGCAGCAGCATGTTCATCTATCAGACACCCGTCAATTTGCGGCAAATCACCGAACCATTTTCCGTTGCCGACGAAGCGCATTATGTTCGCCGCTTCCACTTTGACGATCCGCGCGGCATTCTGGCGCAACATGATCCCGAAAATGCGCGAGCCTTGAAATCCCGCTTTATGGAAATGTGGTCGAGCTCGCATCCGGCTATATCGTCATCCACACTCGGGCTGTGAATATCCGCTGAAGAAGTCACTGCGCGGCTCTCGCCCCATGCTGCCATTTAGCGTGTAACAGTACACTAGTCCTTGACGGGTAAGCCTATTTCGCTATAATGCGCGCCCCTGTGAACTGATTGGCAGTTCATACACCTTGCTCCACCGCACCGCATAGCGGGGGGCTTAACCATAAGGAGATGTAATGCGACATTACGAAATCGTATTTATTGTGCATCCCGATCAGAGCGAGCAAGTGCCTGCAATGATCGAGCGCTATCGCACACTGGTGACATCCAAGGGCGGGCAAGTCCACCGTCTGGAAGACTGGGGCCGCCGTCAGCTGGCTTACCCTATCCAAAAAATTCATAAGGCGCATTACGTGCTGATGAATATCGAATGCAATCAGGAAACGCTGGACGAAATTGAACATGCGTTCCGCTTCAACGATGCCGTGTTGCGCCATTTGACCGTCAAGACCAAGGCTGCCATCACTGAACCGTCTGCCATGATGAGGGAAGAAAAGCCCCGCTTTGCGCCGGCCGAGAGTGTTGCTCCTGTTGTGGAAGCGGCAGCGGCTTAATTGTGCTGGCATTTGCTTGACTGGTTGAAATATCCGTCCGGTTTCCGGCAAGACAGAACGTCAGGGTACGGAGATTTTTAACTCGGCAAAGCATCAGCAACAGACAATTTTGCATATCTAAACGATACAATTTTGGAATAAGGAAACATCATGGCACGCCCATCAGACAAAAAGAAAGATGACAAGAACAAACGTTCTTCCCGCAACAATCTGTTCAAGCGCCGCAAATTCTGCCGCTTCACAGTCGAGAAGATCGCCGAAGTGGATTACAAGGATGTCAATATCCTCAAGGAATTCATCTCCGAAAACGGCAAACTGATCCCGGCCCGCATCACCGGCACCAAGACACGCTACCAGCGTCAATTGAGCACTGCGGTGAAACGCGCACGCTTCCTGGCTTTGATGCCCTACACCGATTTGCACTAAGGAGCGAAATCATGCAAATAATTTTGATGGAAAAAGTGGCCAATGTCGGCCAGTTGGGCGATGTGGTCAAGGTCAAGAATGGCTTTGCCCGTAATTTTCTGATCCCGCAAGGTAAGGCCAAGCGCGCGACTGCCGCTAATATGGCTGAATTCGAAACGCGCCGTGTCGAGATTGAAGCGGCCGACAAGGCAAAACTGGCCGATGCGCAAGCGCGTGGCGAAAAACTGGCCGGACTGACCGTGCAGATCGTGCAAAAGGCCGGTGTGGACGGCAAGCTGTTCGGTTCTGTCACCAACGCTGACGTTGCGGCTGCACTGGCGGCGCAAGGTTTTGACGTGGAGAAGGCGCAGGTGCGTATGGCAGAAGGGCATCTCAAACAAATCGGTGACCATCATGTCAGTATCGCGTTGCATGCCGACGTGGTTGCAGATATCACAGTTTCTGTGCTTGGCGAACAGTAATTAGTTGCTGTATCAAGGTAATACAAAAAAGGGCTGGTAACAGCCCTTTTTTATTTTCTAAATTCAGGGGACCTCTATAAATTCACTTTTGCGGGATGAAGCGCAAGGAGTCGCGCAGCGAATGACGAGACATATCAAATGGATAGGCGAGGAATGAGCGAGCACGCGACGCAGCGGTTCGCCCGCAAAATGAATTTATAAAGGTTTCCTTCAGATTTTGTTTTCAAAATGTCGGGAGGAGCGGGGTAAAATACGTACCGCCCAAAGGCGACTACCCGGTTTAATCCAATGCAAAACTTTACCAACCCAGACGCGCAACTTGATCAGATAAAATTGCCGCCCCATTCGGTGGAAGCCGAGCAATCGGTGTTGGGCGGCCTGCTGATCGAATCGGGGGCGCTGGACAGAATTGCCGACCTGATCACCGATGATGATTTTTATCGCCAGGAACATAGACTGATCTATCGTCAGATCGTGCGCTTGAGCGAACTGGCCAAGCCGGTGGATGTGATCACGGTTGCCGAAGCGTTGGAAATCGCCGGCGAACTGGATAAGGTCGGTGGCTTGTCCTATCTGGGTAGCCTTGCGCAAAACGTACCTTCTGCCGCGAATGTCCGCCGCTATGGCGAGATCGTGCGCGAGCGTTCCATCATGCGCAAGCTGGTGGCGGTCGGCACCGATATCGCCAGCAGTGCCTACAACCCGACCGGGCGTGATGCCGCGCAATTGCTCGATGAGGCGGAAGGTAAAGTGTTTGAGATTGCCGAGGCGGGTTCGCGGGGCAAGCAAGGGTTTATCACCATGCCGCCACTGCTGACCCAAGTGGTCGAGCGCATCGAAACTTTGTATGGGCGCGATGACCAGAACGATGTGACCGGCATTGCCACGGGCTTCACCGATCTGGACCGCATGACCTCCGGCCTGCAGCCCGGAGACTTGGTCATTGTGGCTGGCCGCCCGAGTATGGGCAAGACCGCGTTCTCCATCAACATTGCCGAAAATGTGGCGTTGGACAGCAAGTTGCCGGTGGCTATTTTCAGTATGGAAATGGGTGCATCGCAATTGGCGATGCGTATGCTCGGTTCGGTCGGCAAACTCAACCAGCATGATTTGCGCACCGGGCGTTTACAGGATGACGATTGGGGGCGGCTGACCCATGCGCTCGGCAAGCTCAACGATGCGCCGATCCATATTGATGAAAGCGCTGCGTTGACAGCCCTGGAGGTGCGCGCCAGAGCGCGCCGTTTGCATCGCCAGAATAGTGGCTTAGGTCTTATCGTGGTGGATTACATACAACTGATGAGCTCAAATATGGGCAAAGCCAGTGAAAACCGCGCCACGGAAATTTCGGAAATATCACGTTCCCTGAAGTCGTTGGCAAAGGAATTACATGTGCCGGTGGTCGCGCTGTCGCAGTTGAACCGCAGCTTGGAACAACGCCCAAACAAACGTCCGGTGATGTCTGACCTGCGCGAATCCGGGGCGATCGAACAGGATGCCGACTTGATTTTGTTCATCTACCGCGACGAAGTTTATAATAGCGACTCCGCCGATAAGGGCAAGGCCGAAATCATTATCGGCAAACAGCGTAATGGCCCGATTGGTAAAGTGGAGCTGGCGTTCAGGGGCGAGTACACGCGTTTTGACAATTTGGCGCCGGGCAGCTATTGAGCGCGTTTTGGCGCGTTTTTTGTTTGAAGCAAGGCAGGCTTTCGGATACAATGCGCCCCGTTATAGGCGCGTAGCTCAGCTGGTTAGAGCACTTGGTCGACATCCAAGGGGTCGTTGGTTCGAGTCCAATCGTGCCTACCAAAACATAGTCTTAAATCAATCGCTTGGCGTGATCACGCCAAGCGATTTTTCTTTTCAGTAAAGCCATTGGGACTTTTGCGGGACTCTCCCCCGCAAACACGGTTGGCAGCCTCCAACAACTCACCTAGCTCGGGTGCAGAATAGTGCGATGTAATGACACCATTTTTATGCCCCAGTAGCACTTTCCGTGTTTCCAGTTGCAGCGACTCTAAAGATGTGATCAGGTCGTACTCCATAGACTGTTGCCTGGCGAATTTCATCCAAGCGGCGGACTACGTAACTTTTCGCTTCCTCTCCGTCGCATGTTCCACATGAACGACGAATATCGCAAGACGGTAATCAGGAAAACGCTGGCATCACTTGCTATTGATCCGGCCAAGTTAAGGGTGAATGGCCTTCGATACGTTTTGCGTACCTGTGCTGAGCTTGTTGAAGCATCAGCCCGAACGGAAAACTTCAAACATATTCGTGCCGAATCAATAATAGCATTATTATGGTTCGCCTCTGTGTCGCTAATCAAGGCGCTGTTAGCATAATTCCCCATTGTCTACAGAAGCCGCAAGCATTGAAGATGACCTTATAATCCATAATTGACTTAAGTATATTCCATATTGGACGCGACAAAAATCCGTAACTGACGTAGAATTTCCCCATCTTGAATTGGGGCAGACTTATGACTGCGGACGTGCAGATTTATCCACGCTATATCCAGCCACGCGTTATGGAGGCGCTGGCCGATACCCCGGTGGCGCTGTTAAGCGGCCCGCGCCAAGCGGGCAAAACGACGCTAGTCCGTCAATTTGCCGGAGAAAGCCGGAAATTTATTTCTCTGGATGATGAGTTAACCCTGCTGGCTGCACGCCAGGATCCCATAGGTCTTGTTCGGAGTCTTGATTGCGCGGTAATTGAGGAAATTCAGCGAGCGCCCGCACTCCTGTTGGCGATTAAAAAATCTGTTGATGAAGATCGCCGACCGGGTCGTTTCCTCCTGACCGGATCGGCCAACTTGATGGCGCTGCCCACCGTGGCAGATTCGTTGGCGGGTCGGATGGAAACCCTGACCATGCTTCCGCTTGCCGGATGCGAAATACAGTCGAGTTCAGGCAAGTGGATTGATGCCGTGTTTGATGGGCATCTCCCAAAAACAAAACACCCGGAAGTGGGCGATAAACTGATGGAGAAAGTTCTGCGCGGCGGGTACCCCGAGGCGGTTTCCCGCGCGACACCGCGCCGTCGTACAGCCTGGGCGAAACAATATGTGGATGCACTGATTAAGCGCGACGTGCGCGACATTGCCAGTATTGACAAGCTGGATCAGCTACCCCGGCTACTCAAGTCTCTGGCACATATGGCAGGCCAATTGTGCAATTTCACGCAACTGGGCGGACAAGTGGGGTTGGATAGCAAGACTGCCAACAAATACCTCGCCGTGTTTGAACAAATGTTCCTGCTGCGCCGGTTGGAGCCGTGGTCGAACAACCGGCTCAGCCGCATCGTCAAGACCCCCAAGATACAGTTCATTGATTCCGGCTTGCTCAGTACACTGGTTGATTTGACTGAAGCTTCCGCCGCCCGTGAGCGCCCGTTGTTTGGTCGTGTGCTGGAAAGCTTTGTCTATTCGGAGTTGCTGAAGCAGGCGACCTGGTCGGATCGGGGTTACGCGTTGCATACCTATCGCGACAAGGATCAAGTCGAAGTGGATTTTGTGATTGAAAATCCTGCCGGTCAGATTGTGGGCGTGGAAGTCAAAGCCGCCGCGAGTGTCAGCGCAGGCGATCTGGCCGGATTAAGAAAACTGACAAAACTGGTGGGCAATAAATTTGTCAATGGTGTTGTGCTATATGACGGCAGCGATACACTGCCAATTGGTGAGCGAATCTGGGCTGTGCCGATTTCAACTTTGTGGAATGACTGATGTTTGGCCGGTGTCTACAT
>CAZMWC010000070.1:0-8982 GCA_964569805.1 uncultured Gallionella sp. | reverse complement strand
AGAGGTTATGTGCGAATGAATTCGCACCTACAAGAGCGACGCAACATCTTGGATAGACACAACATTCATCATCAACTGCGGTTTTTAGGATGAACGATCACACCCATCACCGCAGCGCGAACTACGACCGCGCCTTTGCCATCGGCATCGCGCTGAACGTGCTGTTTGTGCTGGTCGAGGCCTATTATGGCTGGCAGTCCGATTCGCTCGCCCTGCTCTCGGATGCCGGCCACAATTTGAGCGATGTGCTGGGGTTGCTGATCGCGTGGGGCGGTTTCTATCTGGCACGGTTGCGCCCCGACCAGAAACACACCTACGGCTGGGGGCGCGCGACCATTCTGGCGGCCTTGTTCAACGCGCTAATCCTGCTGGTCGCAATTGGCGGTATCGTCTGGGAGGCCATCAACAGATTCAATCACCCGGTGACGATTCAGGCCGACACCGTCATGCTGGTCGCCGCCATCGGTGTGGCAATCAACGGCATTACCGCATGGCTATTCATGTCGGGAAACAAGGACGATCTCAACCTGCGCGGCGCATTCCTGCACATGGCGGCGGACGCGCTGGTCTCGCTCGGCGTGGTAATCGCCGCCGCGCTGTTCATCTTCACCGGCTGGACATGGCTGGATCCGGCCATCAGCCTGGTGATTGCGCTGGTGATCCTGATCGGCACCTGGGATATGCTGCGCCACTCCCTGCACCTTTCCATGGATGGCGTGCCGGTATCGGTAGATCTGGATAAAGTACGGAATTACCTGTCAGAACTGCCGGGTGTCAGCGAAGTGCACGACCTGCACGTGTGGGCGATGAGCACATCGGAAGCCGCGTTGACTGTCCACCTCGTTATGCCGTGCGGGCATCCGGGAGATGAGTTTCTTGCCCGTGTCACGGACACGCTGCACGATGATTTTTCCATCGAGCACCCCACCATCCAGATCGAGATTAGCGGCCACCCGTGCATATTATCAAACCACACATAGCGCAATAACACGCCGATGGAATGCGTAGGGCATTTTGCGTAGTTATTGCCGCTTTAGGATTAATGCGGAATGGCCATGTCAATAGTTTTGGCTTTCAGCTCGCCTTCTTTGAAGGCCTTGAACGCGGTCTGGTAGTAGGCCACGGCTTCGTCGCGTAACCGTGTATCCGGCGCGGTCGGGCTGGCATCGCCGTTGGCATCGATCCTGAAGGTGCCGACCCGTTGCTTGGGTCCGAGCACGATTAGCTTGTCGTCCTTCAGATAACCCAGTTCCTGATAGTTGCTGATAAAGGCGCGCCGGTTATTGCGATCTTCAAACAGCGATTGGCCAAAAAAATGGTCGTCGCCGGGCAACCCCATCATATCCAGCAAAGTCGGCGGAACATCGATCTGGCTTGCCAGGCGATCATCGCGCCCCCCCTTCAACATGGCGGGCGCATAAAAAATCAGCGGAATGTGGTAGCCCGGCACCGGCAGCTTGGTTTTGCCGGCGGCGGAAGCGCAATGGTCGGCAACAATGACGAACAGGGTCTCGGCAAACCAGGGTTTCTTGCGCGCCTGATCGATGAAATGGCCAATCGCGTAATCGGTGTATTTCACCGCGCCGTTGCGCCCGCCCGGCGAGGCGATGTCGATGCGTCCATCCGGGTAGGTATAGGGACGGTGGTTGGAGGTGGTCATGATTTGCGCCAGAAATGGCTTGCCCGCGGCATGAGTTTTGTCGAGTTGCACGAGGCTGTTGTCGAACAAAAATTCATCGGCCACCCCCCAGACATTCCCGAAGCCGACCGATTCCTTGGGGAAATCGGCGCGGTCGACGACGCGATAATCATTGCCGGCGAAATAGGCGTTCATGTTGTCGAAATAACCGTAGCCGCCATACAGGAAGAGCGTCTCATAGCCCTGGCGGCGCAAGATCTCGCCGACTGTCGCCAGATGTTCGTTGCCGGGCCTGCGGACTATGGCCTGTCCGGGGATCGGCGGCGTGCCGAGCGACAAGGCCTCCAGCCCGCGCACCGTGCGTGTGCCGGTAGCGTAGAGGCGGGTAAACAAGAAACCTTCCTTGGCCAGTTCATCCAATCGCGGTGTCAGCCCGGACCGGTTGCCGAAGCTGCCGAGAAAACTGGCCGACAGGCTTTCCACCGAAATCAGCACCACGTTGCGCGGCGGATGTTTGAGCGGCAGGCGCTGCGGGCTAAATGCCTCGGTCTCGTCCGGGCTCGGGTTAAGCACCCTCGAAAGCGGTTCCCGTTCGACACCGAGTTCGCCCAATATGCGCTTTGCTTGCGCCAGTGGCATGGTCGCGTAGAAACGCTCGTAATCCAGTTCGTTGCGCCGAAAAGCGGCGATGAGCGTCATCAAACCGTTACCGGATAGCTCGTTGGCATAGGCGTTGCCGGAAAATTGCATCTGGTCGACATCGGCCAGATGCCAGCTTCCCCAAGGCAGCGCGAAGGCCAGTGCAGCATAAATCAGACGCCAACGAGCCTGCGATATTGGCGGTCGCGCCGCCCGGATGCACCCGCGAAACAGCCAGGTCAGCAATGCCGCCAAGGCCACGATACCGGAAAATAGCGCCTTCAGCGGATAAGACTCGGCAATGTTGCCGAGCACTTCATGCGTGTAGATCAGGTAGTCGACGGCGATGAAATTGAAGCGCGTGGCGAATTCTTCCCAGAAAGTCCATTCAGAAAGCGCGCCGAACAGCAGCACCGCCGCCATCAGGAAAAATAACGCCAAGCGCAGCCCGCCTTGCCAGCGCGTATTACGCCAGCGCGCCGGCCAAATCGCAGCCCAGAGCAGCACGGGCGCGATCAACCAGGCCAGCGCCGCCAAATCGAACCAGATGCCGCGCAGAAACAGGCCGGGCCAGAGCGAAAGCGGGGCCTGTTCCAAGCCGGTGCGCAACGCCAAAACCAGACGTGTCAGGCTGGCAATGGCCAGAAACAACACCATGCCGGGCAAAAAAGGCAGCGTGGTGAAGCGGGAAGCGAGAGATTTCATGCGTGGATATACCCCGATAATTCTAAACCGGACAAGCCGGAACCAAAAAAACAGTGTGGCAAGATGCGGAGACGAAGGAACCGCATCGTTCGCGTGGCAAATGATGCGGTTTGTGCCTCACCACATCCTACGGCTTTTAAATTTTTGTCATTTTTTGACATCATTTGGCCGATTATAGAGGCTAAAAAACGCAGTTGGTGTTGAATGCCATAATTATTCAATGTGTTGCGCCGCCTTTGTCGGTGCGAATTCATTCGCACATAACCTCTTGTTCGGGCGAATGAATTCGCCCCTACATACCCTTCAACTACGTTTTTTCAGGATTAACCCGGATTATCCATTAGAGTCGAAACACCACTGTGGGAGCGGCGTCCTCGCCGCGATTTGCGGCCGCATTCGCGCCGGGGGCGGCGCTCCTACATACAAGCGCATTCCAATGGACAATCCGGGTTTAATGCTCCGGTTTCCGGCATCCGTCGAGAATGTCCATTTCCGGACGATAGACGGATGTCCCGATTTTCATAAAACCAAGAACCGTGTGAAAAAGGTTGTCGTGCGTGAGCCGGGCATCGCGCTTCTGCAGCAAGGCGGACAGGTCCACATCATCAAAATTACTGCCGAACCACATGATGGCGGGCACATGCAACTGCGTGTCTGGCGCGATGGCGCGCGGCAGGCCATGCAGATAGACGCCATTTTCGCCGAGCGACTCGCCGTGATCGCTGAGATAAAACAGCGCCGTCTCGAATTTGTTATCATTTTTCTTCAGCCGCTCGATGACCATGCCGAGAAAGTGGTCCGTGTAAAGAATGGCGTTATCGTAGGCGTTGCTGATCTCCTCGCGGCTGCATTGGTCGAGATCATTGCTCTGGCAGGCGGGCTTGAATTTTTCGAATGCCGGCGGATAGCGTTTGTAATAGGCCGGCCCATGGTTGCCCATCTGGTGCAGCACAATGAAAATATCGCCCTTGGGATGCGCGTCGATATGTTTTTGCAGCGACGCGAGCATGCCCTCGTCGCGGCATTCCGCGTCGCACACCGGATTGACATCCGGCAATTTATAGTCCTGGTAAGGCACGCGTAGCGCCACGCCCTTCGAGTCGGAATTGTTATCCAGCCAGAGCACGCTCACCCCCGCATGCTGCAACACATCGAGCAGATTCTCCTGGGAGACCGCTGTCTTTGCGTCGAATTTTTCCATGCCCATAGAGGAAAACATGCATGGCACAGAAACTGCCGTCGAGGTGCCGCAGGCCCAAAAATTCGAAAAAGTGACGGCGCCGGCGCGGCGCAGCTGCGGATTGGTGTCGCGCGCATAGCCATTAAGCGAAAAGTGATCCGTCCGCGCGGTCTCACCGACCACCAGAATGATCAACTCGCGGTGGATATCGCTGGCCGGGATGCGCGCATCAGAGCCGATTGGGGTTACGGGTTGCCCGCCTTTAACGGCAAGAGCGCCGTTGGCATATTTGACTGCCGAGTAAATAAAGTAGGCGGGGTTGGCGAACTGGCGCAATGAT
Source organism: uncultured Gallionella sp. (assembly GCA_964569805.1). Classification (GTDB taxonomy): domain Bacteria; phylum Pseudomonadota; class Gammaproteobacteria; order Burkholderiales; family Gallionellaceae; genus Gallionella. The sequence goes on along the minus strand of CAZMWC010000070.1, from coordinate 4,479 downwards.
TTGTGCTCGCGCGCGAATGAGGCATAAAACCCGCCGAACGCCAGCACGGTTCCCACCATGAGCAATACGAGCACCACCAGCAGTTTGGCGCGCGCAACCGCCTCGACCCGCATACCGCGCCAGCGGAGAGGAAGCCTGCCGATGACAATTGCCGGGATAACACCCAGCGCAACAAAATAGGCGAGCAACCTGAAGTTGAGCAAATCACGCGCTTCGGCCATATTGGTCTGCGCGACATTTTGCAGCATCTCATCACTGATAACCGTGCCATAGCTATCCATAAAATAGGCGGCAAGCGACGAAAGCAGCAGAATGCCGATCAGCACTGGCTTAGTCATGCGCCCGAAGCACACCAGCGCCAGAAGCAGAATGGTTACCGCAACGAGCATGGCAGCAAGTGAAACCAGCGCAAACACATTGCCGGCGGTGAGCTGATAGGTTTTCAGCACATTGCCGAAAAAAGTCAGGTTGCCGAAGATGGCCAGAAACACAGCCACCAGACTTATCAGGGTATTACTCGTCAGCCAGTGTGCGGAAAATCGGAATCGCATAAATTTCATGCCACCAACACCAACCCCCACACCACCAGCACATTGAGGATGCTGACAAACACTGCGGCGCTGCCGATATCCTTTGCGCGTTTGGCAAGGTCGTGGTTATCCAGCGAGATGCGATCCACGGTAGCCTCAATGGCAGAATTGAGCAGCTCGACGATGAGCACCAATAACACGCTGCCGATCATCAGCGCCTTGCCGAGGTTGTTTGACGGCAACCAGACAGCAAGGGGGATGAGGATAGCGGCGAGCAGCGTTTCCTGCCGAAACGCATCTTCGTGCTGATAAGCGGCGCGGAGGCCGGCCAGCGAATAGCCGAGAGCGTTTTGCAGGCGCGCCAAGCCTGTTTTACCTTTGTGCGGACTTTCCATTGTGCGTGCTTTCCATTGTGCGTTCATGGCGGATTGTTTGGTCGTCTACAACGTGCGAATGCCCTGCTCACCGGCATGCAACAAATTTTCAAGCACCGGGAAAAGCTCTCTTTCCTCAAACCGTACGTGCGCCGACAAACTCTTGCCAAAGAGATTCAATGCTTGCGCATCGTTCTGCCGCAGGCCGTCGAGCAGGGCGCGCATCTGTTGGTGATCCGCCAGGGTATGCTGCGCAAGCGCCCGGGCTTCCGCGTCATGTAGAAGCGGCAAAAACGACTGTTCTTCAATCTGAAAATGCGGCTCCAGCTCATCCGAAAATGCCCGGATTACGCGCTGGCAAATTTTAGTTACCTGCTCTTTATCCCCGGATTGCACGGCTCGCTCACAGGCCTTTGCCAGGGTGAGGGCGGTGTGATGTTCACGCGACAGGGGTTGTAATGTTGCGCTCCGTTTCATGTGGCGCTCAAGCGGTGGTTACAACAAAAACTTCCGGGTCGTCGCCATGCCCCAGCAGGATACGGCGCACCCGCTCCTGCCACAGGTGGCGGAATTCGGTGATCTCCTGCTGCGTTGCGGTGTTGTTGATACAGCTTGAAATAAGTTCCGACACACGCGGCGAAGACGGAACGCGCTGCAAATTGGATGCTACGCTGACGGAACGATTCGTATCCAGCCGGGTGAAGCGTATTTCTCCCGGCATCTCCACCGCAAAAAATAATTTTTTACGCCTGTCGAAACGCCCGGCTATGCCCTTGAAGCCATTATCGGACATGGCACCCGTCAGCATACTCACCACATTCGCGATGACACCGGTAACGCCGCTGGCGCTGTCCTGGCTGAATTCCGCTTTGATGTCACCGCGCACCGGCGTGGCATCAGGATAAAGAAAATCCAGTGCCTTGCGGGTTGACCAATAGGCTGAAGCCACCGTCGGGCAGGAATGCCCGGCCAACTTCACCGCATCCAAATAGCCATATTGCAGCACCCCGCCCTCGGCTGCGCCGAGAAATTCGGCCAACGGGTCGTACAAACTGATCGTGGGCACCGCATCGTAGAAGCTTGGATAATCCATCTGATAAACCTCCTCACAAAACAAAATCTGAAACGACGGATGGCGCAAAATAACGCGGACAGGGCCGATTCATGAATCGCCCGCCTTATTATCACCCCGCGCGCGACTTCAAACAGAGCGGCAAATAACGCAGTACCCAGGGCGTGAAACATAACAGCCAGACGACAGCGGCGGCCAAATACAACCCTATCCCGATTTGCGCGGGCAACATATCCGCCAGCACGCGCAAGATGGCGGCAAGCTGTATTCCGGCAAACATCAGTTTAATGACTGCATCTGCCTGTATCGGCATACCGGAATGGCCCAAGGTAACGCGCGTGGACATGCCGATCAGCAGCGTGGCGAAGAACCCGACCGTCAGCGCATGCAGCGGCGCGAGCCCCCAGATACGCACTGCGCCATGGCTGATGAATAGCGCCAGGCTTTGCGCCGCAAACAGCAGCATGGCGATGCCCAGCCAGGCAAAGCCGATGTGCAATACGCCGAGCATCGGGTTGTGCAAATTACGGCGCAGCCCCCACACGTAGGTCAAATAAAGCGCCGCGACAGCCAGCGGCGCATCGCATAACCACAGCCAGTCCGGGGCATCGGCAAGTTGCAGCGCTCCATGCATCACGCTGGCCGCCAGCATCACCCACCAGGCCCAGAAAGGGCGCGGCACCAGAGGATCCTGCAATGAGGTGCTGGTGAAAAACGGAATCATGCGGTGCGCCACGCTGGCGAATACGGGTAGCAGAAACAGCCACAGCCCGCCCTGCACGGCGAAATGCAACCACGCCGCGCTGTCATTCAGCAGCGAAATAGCATAGGCGGCAACGCCGCACCAACCCATGCCGAGCGCGATAAAAATGATTTTTGGATGCCGCTTGTCCGGGTTGGCTGTGTCGAGCAACACACGCAGCAACGCATTCAGCGCGACACCCCACCCGGCCAGCGTGAAAAAAGTGGCGAGGATCAGTAGGCTGCGGCCGGTGAACAAGCCGACATAAAAGCTGGCGGCTCCCAACAACAGCAGCACAAAGGCAGGCACATAACGTCGTGCCGGTATTTCTTTTCCGCCCATCCAGCGCGGGAAAGTGGTCATCAAAAAACCAAACATGAAAAACGGAAACAGCACGTAAATCATCAAGTAACTATGTGCGGCAGCGGGAAGGATCGGCCAGTCGACGGGGTGTCCGATAATGCCGTAGCGCGTCACCATTTCGGCCAGCCACCACAGCATCGCGGCAAGGGCTTGCAGCGCGCCGCCGAAAAACATGACACGATGCGGTGCGGAGGTAAAGGTGCGCCAGCGTTCTGAAATTGACATGGTTTGTATGGGGTCAGGTTGAGCGTTTTGGCATGGCATCACTATTCGAATTTCTCGCCCCGGCTCTTCCGCACGACGGCAGCAAAGACTCTTCGAGCATCTTGCTGTTCTTTACCAAGTCGGCCAACGAAACTTGCCGCAATACGTCAAAGAATGCAGTTCGCGCCACAAGAAGAACACTCGTCAATCTGCACGCGCCGGAAATAACACACTGGTTCTTGCTCTCTCCAAAGCATTCCACCAGATCAAAATTATCCTCGGTTGCGTGCAGCACTTCCTCGACAGTGATGCTCTCCGGTGAACGGGCCAGACAAACGCCGCCGTTGCGCCCCCGTGTGCTTACGATCAAGCCCGCCTTGGTCAGCTGATGGGAAATTTTGACCAGATGGTTCTTGGAAATCGCAAACCGGTCGCTGACTTCCTGAATCGTGACCGATTCGCCCGACTTCATGGACAAATACATCAACAACCTCAAACCGAGGTCAGCATACTTGGTCAGTTTCATATTTGCGTCAGCCTGTGCATTTGATGTATTTCAAGGTGTTTAACATGTGCAAATAATACATGTTTTGTTGTATAGTGCCAGAACTTTCCACCAGCGCAAACTGACAACAGCAGCACACATCAACTTAATGAGGATATCAACATGAAAAGCATTGCAGAATTTATGGCCACAGATCACAAGGCTTGCGACAACGAATTCGCCGCCGCAGAAGAAGCGGCGCTTGACGGCGATTGGGGCAAAACCGAGGCCGGCTTTAATTCTTTTCGTGGCAATATGGCGCATCATTTCCGCATGGAAGAAGAAACGCTGTTCCCGGCTTTGCAAGCTGCCGGCGGCCCTTCAGGCCCGGTGCAGATGATGCTCATGGAGCATGTGCAAATGAACGATCTCATTGCGGATATGGCGGCGGCGGTAGCCGACAAAGACTCGCAAAAATACAGCGGCCTTTCGGAGACCCTGCTCATCGTAATGCAGCAACACAATCACAAGGAAGAGCAAATTCTTTACCCCATTGCGGACCGCATTCTGTCAGGCGAACGAGAATCCATCCTTGGCCGCATGCAGGCGGTTTGACCGTATGCGGACTATTTGATCCTAAAAAGTGCAGTTAGCCAATTTATAAAGAAACATCATGGTGTTACAGGTTTTCGTAGGTGCGAATTCATTCG
>CAZMWC010000069.1:0-9022 GCA_964569805.1 uncultured Gallionella sp. | reverse complement strand
GCCCTGCACGCGATAGCAGCCTGTTCGCGTGCAGGGCACGCTCCTACATTTTGGTTTCGGCGCGTCCGGATTAGGTAGCCGAAAGGAGTCGCATCATGAGTCTGGTACGTGCGGAACAACTGGTAAAAGCTTACCGGATGGGTGATGTGGAGGTACAGGCGCTAAAGGGAGTGGACTTCTCAATCGAGCCTTCATCTTTCGTCGCCTTCGTCGGGCCGTCGGGGAGCGGCAAGAGTACGTTGCTCAACATGATCGGCTGCCTCGATCACCCGTCTTCGGGCAAGCTGACCGTGCTGGATACCGATGTCGCCACGCTCGACCCGCGCAGCGGCGCGGCGTTTCGCGGTGAGCATATCGGTTTCGTCTTCCAGGATTTTAACCTGATCCCCGTGCTCACCGTTTACGAGAACGTCGAATATCCGCTGCGCATGGTGCAGAAGTGGCCGCTGGAAAAACGCCGCGCGCAGGTGCTGCGCCTGCTGGAGGCAGTGGGCATGGCTGATCAGGCAGACAAGCGGCCTGACCAGCTATCCGGCGGACAGAAGCAGCGTGTCGCCATCGCCCGCGCGCTGGTGAGCCAGCCCAAACTGGTGCTGGCCGACGAACCCACCGCCAACCTCGATCACGACACGGCCTACCGCGTGCTGCAATTGATGAAGAAGATGCGCGATGAATTCGGTACCACCTTCGTGTTTTCCACCCACGATCCGAAGATCATGGGCGAGGCGGAAACCATTTTCACGCTGGAAGACGGCCGCCTGCAAAACGAAAAGGAGAGCAACCATGCTTGACGTTCTCGCCATCGCCACCCGCAACCTGCTGCGCTACCGCCGCCGCACCCTGCTGACCTTGCTGCTGATCGTGATCGGCATGGTTGCAGTGCTGCTGTTCGTCGCCGTCGCTGGTTCCTTCAAGGCTATGATGGTGGGGCAGTTCACCGATTCGGTGCTGGGCCACCTGCAAGTGCATCGCAAGGGTTATGTCGCCTCCATCGACAACCTGCCGCTCAACCTCAATATGTCGGCCGCCATGGTGGTCAAGACCGAAGAAGCGCTGAAGGCGAACCCGCTGGTCGAAACCTGGTCGCCGCGCATCAAGTTTGGCGGCATGTTCAGCAACTTCGCCGAAACCACCAGCATCCGCATCAACGGTATCGACCCTGCGCGCGAAGCCGCGACGGTGCCACTGTTGCCCGGTCGTCTGCTTGAAGGCAACAAGGCAAAACCGCTGGTCGAACGCGGCAACATCGTCATTCCGGTGCTGTTGGCGCGCGGCATGAACACCAAGGTCGGCGACACGGTGGTCGTGGTGGCGACCAACCGCGACGGCTCGGTGAACGGCAAGACCTTCGTTGTGCAAGGCATCCTCGAAGGCATCACCGGCCCGGGCGGACGCGACGGCTATATCCATATCGACGATGCCCGCGCGCTGCTGCGCATGGCGGATGCCGAGATCAGCGAAATCGCCGTCCGGCTCAAGGACTTCTCGCGGCTTTCCAAAGCCGACAAGGAGTTCAAACAGACACTTGGCGAGCTGACCAACAAGGAAGGCAAGACTATGCTGGAAGTCCACACTTGGGCGGAGCTGTCGCCCTTTGCAACGATCGCGCGCATGATCGACTTGCTGACGCTGTTCATCAAGGTCATGCTGATCTCCATCGTGCTGGTGAGCGTGATGAACGTGATGATGATGGCGGTGTTCGAGCGCATCCGCGAGATCGGAACCATCGCCGCCATCGGCACGCCGCCGTCCCGCATCCTCTCGCTGTTTCTGGCCGAAGGGCTGATGCTCGGACTCGTCGGCACGGTGGCGGGAATCGCCCTCAGTCTTGCGGCGATCTTCGGCATCAATATCTGGAGCCCGACCTTCGCCTTCGGTCAGCAGCAGAACCTGATAATGGCGCCAACCATCGCCGCCGGAGATGTGCTGGCTATCGCCGCGATGGTGGTCGCCGTCGCCGTGCTCGCCAGCCTGCAACCGGCCTGGAAGGCTTCGCGCATGGATCCTATCAGCGCATTGCGCCATGTCTGACAGAAAGCAAATCATGAAGATACTGACCGCACTCCTGCTCTGCCTGCTGACACTGCCCGCGTTCGCCCTCGACGGTGCCGGAATCCTGAAGAAGGTGGACCGCAACCTCGAACCCGAGTCCTACGAGATGATGCGCAAACTCATCAACGTCGAACCCGACGGCAGCAAAAAGGAGTTCGTGCTCTATTCGGTCAAGAAAGGGCGTGACAAGATCGTCGCGCTGTTCCTCGCGCCACCGAGCGACAAGGGCCGCGCCACGCTGCGCCTGGGCGACAACATGTGGCTCTACATTCCCGAAGTGGGCAAGCCGATGCGCATCACCAGCCTGCAATCGGTGACCGGCGGCGTGTTCAACAACGCCGACATCCTGCGGGTCGATTACACGGTGGAATACAACGTCGAAACCGCCACCGAAGAGAAAGACAACTATCTGCTGACGCTCAAGGCCAAGACCGGCGAGGTTGCTTACGACAAGCTGAAGATGTGGGTGGACAAAAAGACCTTTCTGCCAGTCGACATCGAGTGCCTCGCGGCCAGCGGTATGCTCATCAAGACACTGCACTTCAAGGACATCAAGGATTTTGGCGGCGGCATCAGACGCCCGGCGACGGTGGAGACCGACAGCCCGCTGTACAAGGGCTACAAATCGGTGATGCTGTACGCGCAGATCCAAAAGCGCGAATTTGCCGATGAGGTGTTCACGCTCAACTACCTGCCGCGCGTCGAAGGCATGCGCAAGTGAAACGGGTTTCAGCGCTCTGCGCCTGCCTGCTTGCGGGCGCTGCATGGGCGGAGGAGTACAGCTTCGATGCTGCGGAGTTTGAGAAGAAACCGTTCGAGTTCGGCGGCTACGCGGAGCTGAAGCAGGAGGCCTACACCCTGCGTCCGGCTTCGGTGTTCTCCCGCCTCAACTCCCCAGACGGGCGCGAGCGGCTGGATCGCACCACCGGTATCGTGGAGCTGTCCGGTGTATGGCATCTGCCGGAAGCGGTGCTCGACCTGCGCAGCCATTCCGAATGGGTGCATGACCAGCGTGCATCCGGCGATGTCCAGCGCATTCAGGAAGGCGGCCTGCACTGGATGCCCGGCCATGAATTCAGCCTCGACCTGGGCAAGCGAGTGCAACGCTGGGGCAAGGGCTACGCCTGGAACCCGGTCGGTTTCGTCGAGCGCGCCAAGGATGCCGACGACCCGCAGCAAAGCCGCGAGGGTTACCTCATGGCCGGAGCCGAATGGGTGAAGAGCCTGGATGGGCCGCTGGCCACCCTCTCTTTCACGGCGCTGGCCGTACCCACCCATAACGACTGGAACAGCGGCTTCGGTCTTCCCGACCACACCAACCCGGCGGCAAAAATCTACATGCTGTGGCACGACACCGACATCGACCTGCTCTGGCTGGGCGAGGGCAGCAAGACTGCGCGCTTCGGTCTGGATTTCTCGCGCAACTTGGGCGCGAACCTGGAGGTACACGGCGAATGGGCACGCATCTTCGACCACTCGCGCCAGGAGACGGATAGCTCGGGCAACGTGACCCCGATCACAGGCGATGCCGACAGCTGGCTGCTGGGCCTGCGTTACCTGACCGAGCGCGAGGTGACCTGGATCGCCGAGTTATACCGCAACGGCACAGGCTACACGGCCGATGCGCTGGCCGACTTCTACACCTTCGCCGATGCCGCTCTGACTGCTGGCGGCGCGGCGGCGACCCAGGCCGCGATGCTCGCCCAAGGAGGCTACGGCCGGCCCAATCCGGGGCGCGACTACCTCTACCTGCGCGCCAGCGCCAAAGAGCCATTCGATCTGCTTTACTTCACTCCAGCGCTCACCGCCATCACCAACCTGGACGACCACAGCTACTCGCTGACACCGGAACTGAGTTACACCGGCATCACCAATCTGGAACTGCGCGCGCGTGCGGTATTCACCCACGGCGACCGCCACACCGAGTTCGGCGAAAAACCGAGCAAGCGTCGTGTCGAGGCTTACGCGCGCTGGTATTTCTGATTGTTGCGGGATATGAGCGCACTGGCAAAAAATATTGACCTGCTCGTGAAAATTCCTGGAGAGAAAGGGAAACAATGACCAGAAAACTTCTGGCTCTGATCACGCTATTCCTGCTGGCACTGTTACCCGCCGCCAGCCATGCCGACAATCCCTGGATCAAGTCCGGCACCGACGGAAAGCCGGAAGTGCAGTTGTATTTCTTCTGGTCGGCCACCTGCCCGCACTGTCTGGAAGCTCGCCCTTTTGTCGAGTCCATTCCCGCTGCCCGCCCGTGGGTAACACTGCACTCGCTGGAATTGACACGCCACCCGGAGCATGCTCGGCAATATGAACAAATGGCGACACAACTCGGCCAGGATTTCGCTTATGTTCCGGCCTTGCTGTTCTGCGGCGAGATGCATGTCGGCTGGGGTGACGCGAAAACCACGGGCACCGAAATGTTGCGCCGCCTGGATGCTTGTCATGCCGGCACACTTTCGGGCAGCGTCGCACCCCTGCCAAACCTTGCGACCGAAAAACTTTCTCTCCCTATCCTGGGCGAAGTGAATCTGGAGCATTTTTCCCTGCCTTTGCTGACCGTCGCCATCGCCGGGCTGGATGCCTTCAACCCCTGCGCCTTTTTCGTGCTGCTGTTCCTGCTTTCCCTGTTGGTGCATCAAAAAAGCCGCAGGCGCATGCTCGCCATCGGCGGCATCTTCGTGCTGTTCTCCGGGTTGATGTATTTCGCCTTCATGGCGGCCTGGCTCAACTTGTTCCAGTTGCTCGGCAATCTCGTCTGGGTGACGCTGGCGGCAGGTGTGCTGGCGGTGTTTGTCGGCGCTGTCAACATCAAGGATTTCTTTGCTTTTGAAAGAGGCATCACCCTGTCCATCCCGGAATCGCGCAAGCCCGACATCTATCGCCGCGCCCGCGCCATCATCGGTGCCGACAACCTCCCGGCGATGGTCGCCGCGACGGTATTCCTGGCGATCGCCGCCAATTTTTACGAGCTGATGTGCACCGCCGGCTTTCCCATGGTCTATACCCGATTGCTCACCTTGGGCGAATTATCGTCCACCGGGCGTTATCTTTATCTGGCTCTATACAATCTCATCTACGTGATCCCGCTGGCGCTCATCGTGCTGGTATTCGTGCGCAGCATGGGCGCGCGCAAGCTGACGGAACGTGAAGGGCGGTTATTGAAACTCTTGTCCGGCACGATGATGCTCGAGTTGGGCGCGCTGCTGCTGCTCGCCCCGGAACGTTTGAATAATCTGGGTATCGCTTTCGGCCTGCTGGGTGTAGCCGTGGCCGCCACCTGGATTGCCGCGCGGATGACCAAAGAAAAGGAGCGTGGATCATGACCCCGGATGAACGTATTCTGCCCGACCATCCCTCCGAGCCGGAGCTTATCCTGCCGTGGTGTGGCAAGGAAGCCACGCAGGCCTGGCGAACCAAGGGCAAGGGACACCCTCACTCGCCACGCGCCAATCAATTATTGGAGAAATACCGAATCGGAACGCTGAACTGAAAAATTCAATTTCTGTCCAGCCTCTACTCGATCCAGATAAACGTGCCCATGCGCCCGGTCACGCCATCCCGGCGATAGGAAAAGAAACGTTCGCGCTCACGAAAAGTACAGTAATCGCCGCCGTAAATTTGCGTGATGCCCATTGCTTCGAGGCGTAGCCGCGCCAGTGCGTAAATGTCGGCGAACCATTTGCCGGGTTGCCCGGAGGCAAACGCAGATGCGGCTTGTGGCTGGATAGCGATAAAGGCATCACGCACTTCTGCACCCACTTCAAAAGCCTGCTGGCTGATCGCCGGTCCCAGCCATGCCATCAGATTTTGCGGCGCAGCTTCCATCGCATTCACCGTCGCTTCGAGCACACCATCACACAAGCCACGCCACCCGGCATGTGCCGCCCCGACCACGCTACCCTGTTGGCCGCACAGCAATACCGGCAAACAATCGGCGGTCATCACCACGCACACCGCAGCGCGCTGGCGCGCGATGCAGGCATCCGCCCGCGTTCGGCAACTGGCGGCATCGGCGCTGGCGACAGCCGTGCCATGCACCTGTTCCAGCCATACCGGTTCGCTGGGCAGTAGCGTGTTCAGCAAGATGCGGTTGCGCGCTACCGCCAGCGGCGCATCACCGACGTGGCTGCCGAGGTTGAGACTGTCATAGGGCGCGACGCTGGTACCGCCCTGCCGAGTGGTCTGCAAGGCTCTGATATTGGCGGGTGCCGGCCAGTTTGGGATGAGGCAGTGTTTGAGAGGGTTCATTTGTCGCGGATATTAACCCCCCTCGCCCCCCCCTTGTCAGGGGGGAAGCCGGACTCCTCCCCTGACAAAGGGAAGCTGGGAGGGGTTGTTTTGTGCGGTGAAATTATTTCGCGTATCTGTTGCAGCAATTGCGCCATGTCGTCGGGTAAAGACACTTGACACTCGATGCGCTCACCCGTCAACGGGTGATCAAACGCCAGGCGCGTGGCATGCAATGCCTGACGCGGGAAACTGTTCAGCAGCGCGCGCAGCTCCGGCACACATTTTTGCGCGCCTCTTTGATAAACGCTGTCACCGACCAGCGGATGCTTGAGGTGCGCCAGATGCACGCGAATCTGATGGGTGCGCCCGGTTTCCAGGCGGCAGCGCAGCAAGGTGCAACTCGGAAAAACCTCCTCGATGGCGTAATGCGTGACGGCAGGCTTGCCGCCTTCTACCACGGCCATTTTGACGCGTTGCGCGGGGTGGCGGTCAATAGGTTCATTCACCATGCCGCCATGTCGCACCTCACCCCACACCAGCGCAAGGTATTCGCGTTGCACCGAACGCGCCTGAAGTTGCCGCACCAGATGGGTTTGCGCGGTAAGCGTTTTGGCTACCACCAGCAAGCCGCTGGTGTCTTTATCGAGGCGATGCACGATGCCGGCGCGCGGCACACTCTCCAGTTGCGGCGCATGGTGCAACAACGCGTTGAGCAACGTGCCTTCCCAGTTGCCGCTGCCGGGGTGTACCACCAGCCCGACCGGCTTGTTGATCACCAGCAGCGTCTCGTCCTCGTAAACAATATCGAGCGCGATGTCCTCCGCCTGATATGGCTGCTCGGCAGGGTGAACTTGGGGTCGCACCTCTATCGTCTCACCGCCCCACACTTTTTGTTTGGCGGTGGCCGCAACGCCGTTCAGGTTGGCCTGCCCCTGCACGATCCACTCCTGCAAGCGGCTGCGCGAATATTCCGGCAGCAGTTTCGCCAGCACCAGATCAAAACGCATCCCGGCGCACCCGTCCGGCACGACGAAATGCAGCGCGCCTGGAGTATTATCTGGAGCGTTATCGGCGGTGTTATAATCGCGCAAAATTTTATCGGGTTCAGTCATGCGCCATAGTTTAGCCGTATTCCTGCTGCTTACGCTAACCGCGTGCAGTATTTTCGATGTGTCGCAGGATCCCTATTCGTCAATTAGAAAAGTGCCCGTCAAGGAACTGTACGAACAGGGCAAAGATGAGCTGGATGGCGGAGGCTACGAACAAGCCATCAAGATTTTCGATGCGTTGCAATCGCGTTTCCCTTATGGCCGCTACGCGCAGCAGGCATTACTGGAGACGGCTTATGCCTACCATCGCCAGGGTGAGGCCGAATTGGCAATCTCTGCCGCCGAACGTTTCATCAAGCAATACCCCCACAATACTCATGTGGATTACGCCTACTATTTGAAGGGGTTGGCCAACTTCAACGGCGAACTCGGTATTCTCAAAACATTGGGCGGGCAAGACCCGACCGAGCGCGACCCGAAAGCGGCGCAGGATTCGTTTGCCGCCTTCAAGGATCTGGTGTTGCGTTTCCCCGACAGCAAGTACGCGCCCGATTCAAGATTGCGGATGCAATATCTGGCGAACGCGCTGGCCAAACATGAACTGCATGTCGCCAGTTATTATTTGCGCCGTGGCGCATATATCGCCGCCGTCAACCGCGCGCAAGATATTTTATCGCAACACCCCAACAGCCCCTCGACACGCGATGCGCTGGCAATCATGGTAAAAGCCTATGATGCGATGGGTATGACCGACTTGCGCGACGACGCGCAGCGCGTGCTGGCAAAGAACAGTGATGCGCCCACCGAAGCGCCACCGGAAAAATCCTGGTGGCGGATCTGGGGTGGGAATAGCGATACTCCCGTCCCCTCTGCCGCTCCCGCTCCATCAGAAGATCAATCGGGGAAATCCTGGTGGCAAATCTGGAAATAAACTTCTGCACCTCCTGCGGCGCAACAGTTGAGTTGCGCTGCCCGGATGACGACAATCGTCCGCGCTACATCTGCACAGCCTGCGACACGATCCATTATCAAAACCCCAACTTGGTAATCGGTTCGATTCCCGAATGGGAAGACAAAATCCTGTTATGTCGCCGCGCCATCGAACCGCGCCAAGGCTTATGGACACTGCCCGGCGGCTTTATGGAGAACGGTGAAACCACCACCGAAGCCGCTATCCGCGAGACGCTGGAAGAGGCCAATGCGCGCATCGAGATCATTGAGCTTTATTCGATGTACAGCCTGCCCTATATCAATCAGGTGCATTTGCAATTTCGCGCAAAACTGCTCGACCTGAATTTTTCCCCGGGCGCGGAAAGCCTGGAAGTCAGGTTGTTTACCGAAGCAGAAATTCCGTGGGATGAAATCGCGTTTCGCCCGATCAAATTCAGTTTGGAACATTATTTTGCGGATCGCCGGAAAGGGAGTTTCAATTTTCACATCGGTGAAATTTTATCGCCCAAGCCACGCCAGCAGACGATTCCTTGAGGACACCTCTAAAAATTCAGAGTTCGCCAAAATGTAAGGCACGGCAACGGGGTAGGGGCGATTCACGAATCGCCCCTACGGGATGAAGTGGGTTAAGCAGGCAATCCGCGAAGCGGGTGCTCGCAAATGTAGATTTTTAGAAGCGTCCTTACTCATAAGTCAGAAATATAGGCTACAGAAGGATGCTTAAAAAAAGAACGCAC
>CAZMWC010000068.1:0-9156 GCA_964569805.1 uncultured Gallionella sp. | reverse complement strand
CCGTTCAGAAAGGGGGTCAAATACTTGTGAAAGAAACGGCTGGCTGACGTATCGGATTCGTCGTTTATTTGAAATTCGCGTAGCGATTCGTTCGCCCCCTCTCCCGCTTGCGGGGGAGGGTTGGGGAGGGGGGAACGTGCATGGCGAGTTTCATTATCGGGGGCGATACCTTTTCCATGCACGTTTACAGTCTCGTGCCGCGCACCGGCAAAGCGCAACACCAGCCACGGGGTAATGACAAACGCCACCGCCAGCGAGATCAACATGCCCATGCTGGCGTTGATCGGAATCGGGCTCATGTATGGCCCCATCAGGCCGCTGACGAAGGCCATCGGCAGTAATGCGGCGATCACCGTGAGAGTTGCCAGGATGGTCGGGCTGCCCACTTCATCCACCGCCTCGGGAATGATCTCGGACAACGGTTGATTTGGTGTCAAGGCTCGCCGCCTGTAGATGTTCTCGACCACAACGATGGCATCGTCCACCAGAATCCCGATGGAGAAAATCAGCGCAAACAGCGACACCCGGTTCAGCGTGAAGCCCCACGCCCACGAAGCGAACAGCGTCGCCGCCAGCGTCAACAGCACCGCGACCCCAACCACCAATGCCTCGCGCCGCCCCATGGCAAGCCATACCAGCGCCACCACGGCCAGTGTGACGAACAACAATTTTTGGATCAACTTCATCGCCTTATCGTTGGCAGTCTCACCGTAGTTGCGCGTGATGCTGACCCGTACATCATCGGGAATCACGCTGCCCTTGAGTTCCGCCACGCGCGCCAGCAATTGGTCGGCAATCTCCACCGCATTCGCGCCGGGTTTCTTGGTAATCGCCACGGTAACGGCGGGGAATTCGCCCTTGGCCTTGATTTGCTTGTCTCCCGCTGCCGGGCCAACCCCTAGCCACACATAGCTACCCGGCTGTTCCGCGCCATCCTGCACTTCGGCGACATCGCGCAGGAATATTGGCTTGCCATGGGCCGACTTGCCATTCGACACGCCGATGACCAGCTGCCTCACCTCGTCGGCATCACGCAAAAAGTTGCCGGTTTGCACCAGCACTTCGCGGTTGTTCCGCACCAGATTTCCGGCATTCTGCGACACATTGGCGGATTGCAATGCGGCGCGAACATCCTGTATGGAAAGCTGATAGGCATTCAGATTTTCCGGGTTGAGCAACACCCGCACCATGCGTTGCGTCGCCCCCAGAGTGGATACTTCGCGCGTTCCCGGAACGCGCTTCAACTCGGCCTCGATAGCGTGCGCCACCTGCGTCAGTTCGATACCGCCGCCCGCCGCCTGCTCGCGCCACAAGGTCAATGCGACGACCGGCACATCATCGATGCCTTTGGCCTTGATGATGGGCTGCGCAACGCCCAGCGTGGGCGGCAGCCAGTCGGCGTGTGAATGCACCACGTCGTATAGCTTCACCAGCGAAAGCACATATTCCTCGCCCACCTTGAACTGCACGGTAATGATCGCCATGCCCGGCTGCGACACGGAGTACACGTGCTCCACCCCGGCGATTTGCGATAACACCTGCTCGGCGGGGGTCGCCACCGTTTGCGCAACATCCTTTGCCGAAGCGCCCGGATAGGCGATCATCACATTCGCCATGGTGACACTGATCTGCGGCTCTTCCTCGCGCGGTGTCACCAGCACCGCGAACAACCCCAGCAGCACGGCAACCAATGCCAGCAGCGGGGTCATCTGCGAATGCAGGAAATGTTTGGCGATGCGTCCTGAAATACCCATGTTTTCCCGAGTCCTGGTAGGGTGCGCCATGCACACCGTGGTGCGTGAAACGCACCCTACGGTTTCTGTCTTCCAAATACCGCTACTTCAGCTTTTCAATACCCAAAGCCTTCAGTACAAATTTTTCGTAAATAGGATCCGAAGTGCCTTTTTTGATTTTGCGGATGAAATATTTTTCGAAGGCGATCTTGGCTATATGCACCCATTTTCCGCTGGAGAACCAGGTCACGTTGCGCGGCGGAATTTGCGGCATCGCTATGAAGGCGATCCCGCCATCGCCGAAATCCGCCAGGCAGACCGCATTCCAGGTCGCCTTGCTGGTCGGCGGGTTGCCGGTCAGTTCCGAATGGATATTGTGCGCCGTCGCCGTCACCATAGATTCGATCATATAGCCGGTCTTGGGCGTACCGATCGGCACGGGAGTCTTTTCCACCGGCGGGATCGCCACGCACACACCGACCGAGTAAATGTTCTTGTATTTCGGGTTGCGTTGATGCTCGTCTATCAGGATGAAGCCGCGCGGATTGGTCAACCCTTCGATACCAAATACCGCTTCCACTCCCCTGAATGCCGGCAGCATCATGCTGTAGGCAAACGGTAGCTCATGAGTGGTCTTTTCCTTGCCCATGTCGTCGTGCTCGGTGACGTACATCTTGCCTGCCTCGACCTTGGTCACTTTGGCATTGCATATCCATTTGATGTGACGTTCGCGCATCGCCGATTCGAGCATCCCTTTGGAATCGCCTACCCCACCCAACCCCAGATGGCCGATATAAGGCTCGGATGTCACAAAAGTCATCGGTACTTTGTCGCGTATCTTACGGCGACGCAAGTCGGTTTCCATGGTGAAAGCGTACTCATAAGCCGGGCCAAAACAGGAAGCGCCTTGCACCGCACCCACCACGATCGGCCCCGGGTTTAGGGTAAAGCCTACCCATTCATCATGCGACTTCATCGCATGGTCAACGTGACACACCGAATGGGTATGTCCGCCGTGCGGCCCCAACCCTTCCACCTCATCAAAAGCCAGCGCCGGCCCGGTAGCGATCACCAGAAAATCATAATCAACCAGCTGCCCGTCATTCAGCTCGAGGCGATTCAGCTCCGGGTGTACCCGTTTGACACTGGTGGAAATAAAACCGATACCCTTGCGCTCCAGATAAGTGCGCACCGGGAACTCGATATCCTCGCGGTCGCGCCATTTCACTCCAACCCATGGGTTGGACGGCACAAAGTGAAAATTTTCACTATTCGAGATGACCGTCACTTTGTCGCCCTTGCGTATTTTTTCCTGCATCTCGTAGGCCATCGGCATTCCGCCGATACCTGCACCCATGATTACGATGTGTGCCATGTCTTACCCCTTCGGTTAAATTCGGTCCGGCTACCCATACCCGCTTGCTATTTTCTGCCCATCCCCGCCTTGACCGGCTCCAGCGCCACTTTCTCGCCCGGATTCAAACCGGCCAACACCTCTACCGCCCCATCCGCGGTTACTTCACCGAGCCGCACCTGGCGCAACTGTACGCCGCCTTTTTCGCCCACCACATAAACCGCAACAACTTCGCTGCGGCGCAATACGGCGCTCGCGGGAATCACCAGCTTATTGGCCTTGCCCACCACGAAATGGGTGCGCACAAACATGCCCGGAAAAAAGTTGGCCTCATTGGCCTGCAGATATACACGCACCAGGGTGCTGTGGGTGCGCGCATCGGCAACCGGCTGCACCGTGGTTGAGGCCGCTTTGATCCGGCGATTCAGCGAGGGTATCTCGACCGTGGCCTCGGGATGTACGCCGATATCCGCCAACTTGTCTTGCGGCACGCTCACCACCACACGCATCTCTGAAGGGTCAAAGCCGGTCATCAACGGTTTGCCGGGCATCACCATTTCACCCACCTCGACCAGACGTGCCGCTACCACGCCGCCGTATGGCGCGACGACTGCCGTATAACCATGCGCCAGGCTGGCCTGCCCGGCACCCGCATCGCTGGCTGCCGCCTGCGCCAATGCCACCTTGTAATCGGTCTGCGCTTTATCGAGAGCCGCCTGGCTGACGAATTTTTGCGCGAACAATTGCCTGGCGCGCTCATAAGTTATTTTGGCGTTCTGCACGTTGGCTTGCGCCTGCAGCACCTGCGCCCGACTACCCGCCACGGCCTGCACGGCCTCGCGCTCGTCGATACGCAAGATCACCTGCCCCTTTTCGACGCGATCGCCGACATCGAACAGAATCTCCCTGACCCGCCCGCCGATCTGCGCGGATACGGTGGACTGGCGGGTTGCTTCCACCAAGCCATCCGCACTGTAGGTCTGCGCCACTTCACGGTATTGCACGGTCTCAACCGCAAGTTGATCGGCCGCCTGCGCGGTCGCCATGCCCAGCGACAATAAGCCCAGCGAGAATAAGCAAAGAATCAAAGGGGGTTTCACCGCATTCACTCCATCCATAGTTTCATCATATTAGAATATACTTATATTCAAGATAAAAAACAACCCTACACCGTGCAAAACACCTCGCGCATCATGCCAATCAGTTTCAGGGTGCGCGGATCGCCGATACGATAAAACACCCGGTTCGCATCCTTGCGCGTTGCCAGCACGCCTTTGGCGCGCAATATCGCCAGATGCTGCGAGATGTTGCTCTGCGACGTGCCGACTTGTTCCACGATGTCCTGCACGCTGATTTCCTGGCCACCCAGTACGCACAATATTTTCAGGCGCAACGGGTGCGCAATCGCCTTGATGGCCTGCGCTGCCTGTTCAATATCCTCTTCCCTATCAATCAATTTATTTGTCATATTTATTTTCCAGATTACCTCGCCAACCCGCGACATGATATGAATTCGGCTAAAATACACCGCACTAAATCACCAACCGCTTATATTCTACCCCAATGAACATCACTCCTGTCTTGCTGCTTATCCTGGATGGCTTTGGCTATAGCGAAAGCGCCGATTTCAATGCCATCCTGTCTGCCAACAAACCCAATTGGGATGCGCTTTGGCGCGAATATCCACACACGTTGATCAATGCCTCGGAAAAACATGTCGGCCTGCCTTCGCATCAGATGGGCAATTCCGAAGTTGGGCATCTCAACATCGGTGCCGGGCGCGTGGTATATCAGGATTTGAGCCGGGTGGATGTCGCCATCGAGGATGGCAGCTTCTTCAGCAATCCCGCGCTGAACCAAGCCGTTACGCTGGCGAAACAGAACCACAGCGCATTGCACATCATGGGGTTGCTCTCTCCGGGCGGTGTGCATAGCCACGAAAATCATATCTTCGCCATGCTGGAAATGGCGGCACGTGCCGGTTTGAAAAAGATCTATCTGCACGCGTTTCTCGACGGGCGCGATACCCCTCCCAAGAGTGCGGCACAATCGCTGCAATTGCTGCAGGGAAAATGCACCGAGTTAGGTGTCGGCCAGATCGCCAGCATCACCGGCCGTTTTTACGTGATGGATCGGGACAACCGCTGGGAAAGGGTGCAACCCGCGTATGAATTGCTCACCCAAGGGCACGCTGAATTTACCGCAACCGATGCCTTGAACGGCCTGGAACAAGCCTACGCACGTGGCGAATCCGACGAGTTTATCAAACCCACCGCCATTGTTCCGGATGGCGCACAAGCCGTCGTCATGCAGGATGGCGATGCGGTGGTATTCATGAATTTCCGCGCCGACCGCGCCCGCGAGATCACGCGCGCTTTGACCGATAAAAAATTCAACGGATTTGCCCGCGCCTACTTGCCGAAGCTCGCCAGCTTCGCCACCTTGAGCAGCTATGGTGAGGATTTCCATTTGCCCTGCGCGTATTCACCCGAACCCATACACAACGGCTTCGGCGAATACCTTTCCAATCTGGGCTTGAAACAACTGCGCATCGCCGAAACCGAAAAATATGCGCACGTCACCTACTTTTTCAATGGCGGCAGAGAGCAACCCTACCCCGGCGAGGACCGTATTCTCGTGCCTTCGCCCAAGGTCGCCACCTATGACCTGCAACCGGAGATGAGCGCATTTGAAGTGACCGACAAACTCGAAGCTGCGATCCTGAACCGCCAATATCAAGCCATCATCTGCAATTACGCCAATGGCGACATGGTCGGGCATAGCGGCAATATGGAAGCCGCGACCAAAGCGATTGAGGCGCTCGATATCTGCATCGGGCGGGCGGTGAAGGCGATGCAATCCATCGGCGGCGAAATCATCATCACCGCCGACCACGGCAATGCCGAGCAGATGCTGGATCGCGCCACGCATCAGGCGCATACCGCGCACACACTCAATCCGGTGCCGTTTCTGTATATCGGCCGCAAAGCCAAGCTCGCTGACACCGGCGCGCTGCGCGACCTCGCGCCCAGCCTGCTGGTCATGATGGGTCTGCCGCAACCGGCAGAAATGACCGGGCACAGCCTGATCCAGATGACAGAAGACAGATGACAGAAGGCAGGGGTGTTGTCGCGGCTGTGCCGCGCAATCTTTTTAAGCGTGCCGCGCAACGGCATACAACAATCTGTCTTCTGTCATCTGTCCTCTGTCTTCTGTCATCTGTCACCTGTAGCGCCGGCCAGCAGGAAGAGTTGGGCAATCTGCGCAAACGCATCGCGGCGATGCAGCGCGAAATGGACAAGACCAGCGAATCAAAATCGGAGGCATCCGACGCGCTGCGCGAATCGGAACGCGCCATCAGCGACAGCAACCGCAAGCTCGCCGAACTCACCGTGCAACAACACGCCGCCGACCGCAAACTGGGCGAATTGCGGGCGCGGCAACAGAAAATGGGCGACAGTATCGAAGGCCAGCAGGCGCTGCTCGGCAAGCTGCTGTACCAGCAATACATGGGCGGCGAACAGGCGTATCTCAAGCTCCTGTTAAGCAACCGCGACCCCAATCAAATTGCCCGCGATTGGCAGTATTACCAATATATCGCCCGCAATCGCGCAAGCTGGCTCGCCGCCTTGCGCAACAATCTTGCGGCGCTGCATACGGTCAGCCTGGCCACCCGCGAGCAAAAAGCCGAACTGGATTCTTTGCGCGCAGAACAGGCGGCGCAAAAAAAGACGCTGGAGCGCGAGCAGCGCGCACGGCAACAGATGCTGGTCAAGATTTCGCTGCAACTACGCCAGCAGCGCCGCGAGATCAACCGCCTGCAACGCGACGAAAACCGGCTGGCGCAACTGGTCAACAAACTGACAAAAATGCTCGCGCAGCCGAAATCCAAATCGCTGTTCCGCAATGATGACCTGCCGGATAGCCGCTTTGACGGCAGCCCGTTCAACCAGCTCAAAGGCAAGCTGGTATTCCCGGCAAAAGGTGAAGTGACCAACCGCTTCGGCACGCCGCGTCCAGATAGCACCGTGCTATGGAAAGGCTTGTTTCTCCGAACTTCGACCGGGCAGACTGTCAAAGCGATTGCGGCCGGGCGGGTGGTCTTCGCGGATTGGTTGCGCGGCTTTGGCAACTTGCTGATCGTGGATCACGGTATGGGTTACATGAGTTTGTATGGCAATAACGAAACCCTCTACAAACAGGTCGGCGATGTGCTGCACGGCGGTGATACCGTCGCCTCCGTCGGGAACAGCGGCGGCAATGAGGATTCCGGTTTATACTTTGAACTGCGCCACGAGAGCAAACCGCTCGATCCGATGAAGTGGCTGGCAATTAAATAATTGAGGAAATCATGCGTCTCTTGGAAAAAGTAAGTTTGGTTGGTCTGGGTCTGGTCGCGGGCGTATCGGTCAGCCTGCATTTTGCCGCGCTTGCCGACAAGGGGGATCTCGCCACACCGTTACCTGTCGAGGAATTGCGCGCTTTCTCCGAAGTGTTCGGCCGCATCAAGAGCGATTATGTCGAGCCTGTCACCGACAAGAAACTGATCACCGAAGCCATCAACGGCATGTTGAACGGCCTTGATCCGCATTCCGCCTATCTCGACGCGGATGCTTTCAAAGAACTGCAAGTCGGCACACAGGGCGAATTTGGCGGACTCGGCATCGAAGTCGGCATGGAAGATGGCCTGGTCAAAGTCATCTCGCCGATAGAGGATTCCCCTGCCTATCAGGCCGGCATCAAGAGCGGCGATCTGATCGTCAAACTGGATGAAACACTGGTCAAAGGCCTGTCGTTAAACGATGCGGTCAAGCGTATGCGCGGCAAGCCCGGCAGCAAGATCGTTCTGACCATCATCCGCAAAGACCAGCCCAAGCCGCTCACGATCACGCTGGTGCGTGCGATCATCAAAGTGCAAAGCGTAAAACCCAAACTGGTCGACCCGGGCTACGGGTTCATCCGCATCACGCAATTCCAGGAACACACCGGAGAAAATCTCGCCACCGCGCTGGAAAATCTCATCAAGCAAAACAAGGAACCGCTGAAAGGTTTGGTGCTCGATTTGCGCAATGACCCGGGCGGCCTGTTGTCCGGCGCAGTGGGCGTTTCTGCGGCCTTTTTGGCCAAGGATGCGCTGGTGGTTTACACCGAAGGGCGCACCGAAGATGCCAAAATGCGTCTGACCGCCAGCCCGGAGAATTATCTGCGCGGCAACGGCAAAACTGATTACCTGAAAAACCTGCCAGGCTCGATCAAAAACGTGCCGCTGGTCGTGCTTGTGAATGGCGGCTCCGCATCCGCTTCCGAAATTGTTGCCGGCGCGCTGCAAGATCACAAACGCGCGGTCATCATGGGTACGCAAACCTTCGGCAAAGGCTCGGTGCAAACCGTTCTGCCGCTGGGCAACAACACCGCGATCAAGCTCACCACGGCGCGCTATTTCACACCGGGCGGACGTTCCATACAGGCCAAAGGTATCGTGCCGGATATTCTGGTGGAAGACCCCGCCAACGCCGGGCAAGACAATACATTCCGCCTGCGTGAAGCGGATTTGGACAAACACTTGAGCAACGGAAAATCACCCGAAGAAAAACCGGAAAGCGTTGGTAAAAATGCACCTCCGCCTCCCGCAAGCAGCAAGGGCGACCCCGCAAAAACCATGCCCACCGAGTTCGGCACAAAGAACGATTACCAACTTAACCAGGCTTTGAACCTGCTCAAGGGGATGCAAATACTGCAAGGGAAATAATCTTACTGTGTCATAAAGCGATCAAGGGATGCAGTGCAAGGCAAAATCGGACGAGAAAGCGCAGTTTACATGCCGGTAAATGAGCATTCCGAGTTCGATTTTAACGCCGCAATGCGCCCCTCAGCGCTTCATGACACAGTAAGATTAAAAGCCGTAGGATGTGGTGAGGTACGAACCGCATCATTTGTCACGCGAGCGATGCGGTTCCTTCGTCACCGCATCCTACCCTCCTGTTTTTTTGGTTCCGGCTTGCCCGGCTTAGGATAATTGAACCACTCCAATTCTCATGGCGCTTTGTACGGTGGCGTGCCGCCCCAGGG
>CAZMWC010000067.1:0-9174 GCA_964569805.1 uncultured Gallionella sp. | reverse complement strand
ACAGAACCTGCAAAACGCCCGCGCCCTGTTCGAAAGCCACCTGCAATCCGTCTTCGCCCAGCGCGGCGAGGGGTGGGTGGATAAACCGCTTACTGCCGTGTGCGAAGCAATATTTGCGGGTGGGGATGTCCCAAAAGATAACTATTCCAAAACGGAAACGGATAAATATCGCATTCCAATTTTTACCAATGGAGAAAAGAACAAGGGGCTTTACGGATTTACCAATACGGCACGCGTAACTGCGCCAAGCATTACAATTTCCGCTAGAGGGACCATCGGCTATTCCGAAATCAGAAGAGAGAGCTACTACCCCGCTATCCGATTAATTGTGGTTATTCCCAAAAAGGGAATTTTGGACTTGTCCTTTTTGTACTACGCAATCGAAAGCATTGATATTGTGCACAGCGGCACTTCAATACCCCAATTAACTGTGCCAATGGTTAGCGGGTTCTCAATTCCCGTACCACCAGTTGAAATACAGCAAATGATTGTCGATCAACTCGACGCCCTCCGCGAAGAAACCCAACGCCTCGAATCCCTCTACCAGCGCAAGCTCGCCGTCCTCGACGAGCTGAAGAAGTCGCTGCTGCATCAGGCGTTCAGCGGGGCGTTGTAGAATGTCAGCCATGATTACTCTCGATACCCTCAATCGCTGGCTCTCCGCTCCCGCCGAATCCGAGCGCCTGGAATTCAAGGAGGCGAAGCAGCAATACGATACGACGAAGCTGCTGCGCTATTGCGTGGCATTATCCAACGAGGGTGGCGGGTATCTGGTGCTGGGGGTGACGGATAGTTTGCCGCGCCGGGTGGTCGGTTCGCAAGCATTTGCAGCGGTTTCTCATCTCAACGACATCAAGGCGCGCATCGTTGATAAGCTGCATATCCGGGTGGATGCGGTTGAGTTGATGCACCCCCATGGCCGGGTGCTGGTATTCGATATTCCTGCACGTCCGGCAGGCCATCCGCTGGATTACGAGGGGGCTTACCTGATGCGTGCCGGTGAGGATTTGGTGCCCATGACACCGGACCAGTTGCGGCGCATTTTCGCCGAGGGACAGCCGGACTGGTTTTTACAGGCGGCCAAACAGCATGCCAGTGCCGATGAGGTTGTTGCGCTGCTCGATACGCAAACGTATTTCGATTTATCGCGGTTGCCATACCCGACTACGAGGGAAGGCGTGCTGGAGCGGTTGAGTGGTGAGGGGTTGATTGAGAAGGCGGAAAACGGCTGGACGATCACAAATCTGGCGGCAATTCTGCTGGCCAAGAAACTCGATGCGTTTTCTCCTGCACTGGCACGCAAGGCACCGCGTGTAGTGATTTACGAAGGTCTCGACAAGACACAAACCCGCGAGGACAAAACAGGAAACCGGGGTTATGCGGTTGGCTTCGGAAGCCTGATAGATTTTGTGCATTCTGCTGCGCCGCAGAATCGCAGTATTGAGCAGGTGGTGCGTGAGGAAGTGAAGATGTTCCCCAAGCAGGCTCTGCGCGAGTTGATCGCCAATGCGCTGGTGCATCAGGATTTCCAGATTTCAGGCGCCTCGGTGATGATCGAAATGTATGCAGATCGTGTGGAGATTTCCAATCCCGGCACGCCTCCCATTCGGGTTGAACGCTTTATCGACGAATACCGTTCGCGCAACGAACGCTTGGCTGATCTGATGCGACGTCTGGGAATCTGCGAGGAAAAGGGCAGCGGGGTAGACAAGGTGGTGAAGGCGGCAGAAATCTTTCAACTTCCAGCACCCGATTTCCGCGTTGGAGATTTGCGCACGACGGCAGTCCTTTTTGCTCATCAGGATTTTGCGTCCATGAGCAAGGCAGACCGGATTCGGGCGTGTTACCAGCATTGCTGCCTGATGTATGTAAGCAACCAGCGCATGTCGAACCAATCGTTGCGGGAGCGTTTCGGCCTGCCGGAGTCCAAGGCGGCAACCGTTTCCCAAGTGATCGGCGCTGCCAAGGAAGAGGAGCTGATCAAAGCGGATGAGACAGAAACCAGTTCGACCCGCTATGCCCGTTACCTCCCGTTCTGGGCTTGAGAGTGCTTTAACGCTAAACCGTTAAATCCCAAGTTGCATTGAAAAGTTCATATAAAACAATTGTGTTGGTGTTTCAACGCAAACCTAATTAGCCCTATGTTTTGTAGGATTTAACGGCTCGAATCCTCCTACCAGCGCAAGCTCGCCGCCCTCGACGAGCTGAAGCAGTCGCTGCTGCATCAGGCGTTCAGCGGCGCGTTGTGACATTGGCGATGGGCACAGACCATATCGAGCTTATCCTCGATATGGTTCGGACGTGATAAGAAAATGCCGTTTTCTATACATGTCCACACCATCGACATATCGGTCGGATATGTCGATGAAACGCGAAAAAATCGACACATCTTCAAGATATGTCGATAAAAGCGAAAATAATCGACACATTCTGCATGTGCTTCGCCGGAATTCATCGTCGCGACCGTTTATTCCGGGACGCTGTTGTAGCCGGACTGCTCGGATATAATGGCCCGCATGGAACGCATCCAGTCTATCAACCCTGACCGTATTGCCTGGTGTTGTGCCGATCTCGGCATTACGCCGGATCAGCTCGCGGCTGAAACAGGCATTGCTGCGGCCACCATGGAGCATGTCATGGCTGGCAAGGATGGCATGACGTTCAATCAGTTGCGCAAGGTCGCGGATCATTTCGGCAGGGGCGTGCTGTTCTTCCTTGAGGAAGGCCCGGTGGATGAGGCACAGGTGCATTCTCCGCAATTCCGTACTCTGGCCAATCAGAAGCCGGAACTATCCGCCAGTCTCAAGGCATTGATCGAGCGAGTGGAGCGGCAGCGCGAGGTGTATTTGAGCTTGTGCGAAGATCTTGATGATGCCGATCGCCCCCGTTTTGCTCCGCCAGTGTTGCCCGCGGACGATCTGCGGGAGGCTGCGCGCGTTGCGCGGCAATGGCTTGGATTGGGCGAACAGAATAATTTCGATACTTACCGCGAGGCGCTGGAATCTCGTGGGGTGCTGGTGTTCCGAAGCAACGGCTATGCTGGGAAATGGCAAATTGCCAAGAACAATCCCATTCTCGGTTTCTCCCTCTACGACGAAAATTGTCCGGTAATCGTCGTCAAGAAGCAGGACTGGGATACCCGCCAGTCTTTCACGCTCATGCATGAGTTGGGCCATTTGTTGCTGCACAAGACCAGTTCGATTGATGACGAGCGTGATATGGAATCCCATCGCGGGCATGAGCGCGAGGCCAATGCTTTTGCCGGGTATCTGCTGGTGCCGGATTCCTTCTTGGCAAGTATTAATGATGCCGAGCGGCCTGACGATGTATCTCAATACGATCACTGGCTTGGGCATCAGCGCAAGGCATGGGGTGTCAGTGGCGAGATGATTTTGCGCCGCTTGCTGGATGCAGGGCGTTTGTCGCAAACACGTTACGAGGCTTATCGGAGATGGACTGCGGAAAGTGTCACTGTTGTAAGTGATGGCGGCAACCGCGAATGGCGTCATCGTGAGCCTCGGCATATTTTTGGTGACACGTTTGTGCGCACGGTGCTGGATTCTTTGTATGCACGCCACATTACTTTAGCCAAAGCCAGCGGTTATCTCGATAACCTGAAGATCAAAGACCTGCATCAGTTGGAGCGCTACTATGCGGGTGTTTGATGCGTCGTCCATGATCTACGCGTGGGATAACTACCCGGTGGATCAGTTTCCCGGTTTGTGGGAATGGATGGCGGGTCAAATTGAGTCGAACGAGGTGATGATGTCCAGTGTGGCGTTTGATGAGGTAACTCACAAAACGCCTGACTGTGGCGAATGGCTCAAGGAAAATAATCTTGAATTGCTGCCAGTTAGTGGTGCGATTCTGCAAGGCGCTATGCAAATCAAGGAGACGCTCGGTATTGCAGGTGACAGCTACCACGCCAAAGGTGTGGATGAAAACGATCTTCTGATTATCGCCACGGCGCGAGCCAAAGGTGCCGAGTTGGTTTCGGATGAAGCCAAGCAACCGGGTTTACCTCAAATTCCATCCAGAAGAAAAATCCCCGCTGTGTGCGCGATGCCGTCGGTGGCTGTTTCCTGTATTAATTTCATTGAGTACATCAAGGCTTCCGGTGCGGTCTTTCGTTAGGTTCGCTTGACGAATACTTGACTCATACTTGACACATATTTCCTCAATGAACGAAGCCGAAACCCGCGCCGAACATATCGACCCCGCCTTGCGCGCCGCAGGCTGGGGCGTGGTGGAGGGTAGCCGGGTGATGCGCGAATACCGCATCACTGAGGGGCGCCTGCAGGGCGCGGGGCAGCGGGCGAAGCCGGAGATCGCGGACTATGTGCTGGTGTACCGCAACCACAAGCTGGCGGTGATCGAGGCGAAGCGCCTGAGTGCAGCCTATACCGAGGGGCTGGCGCAGGCCAAGCAGTACGCGGGCAAGATCGGTTCGCGTTTCACCTATGCCACCAACGGCCTGTGCATCTACGGTGTGGATATGCAAAGCGGGGTGGAGGGTGAGGTGGATGCCTATCCGTCACCCGAAGAATTGTGGAGCCGCACCTTTGCCGAAGCGAACGACTGGCGCGAGCGTTTCGCCGCCGTGCCGTTCGAGGACAAGGGCGGGATGTGGGGCTCGCGCTATTACTAGGACAGTGCGATCAACGCGGTACTGGAGGCGATTGCGGACAATCGGCAGCGCATCCTGCTGACGCTGGCGACGGGTACGGGCAAGACCTTCATTGCATTTCAGTTGGCGTGGAAGCTGTTTCATGCGCGCTGGAATCTTAAACGTGACGCTACGCGCAGGCCGCGCATTTTGTTCCTCGCCGACCGCAACATTCTGGCGGATCAGGCGTACAACGCGTTCTCCGCTTTCCCAGAAGATGCGCTGGTGCGCATCGCGCCGGAGGACATCCGCAAGAAGGGGCGCGTGCCGAAGAACGGCAGCGTGTTCTTCACGATCTTCCAGACCTTCATGAGCGGGCCGCCGAAAGATGGTCACCCCTCCCCGTACTTTGGCGAATACCCGCCGGACTTTTTCGATTTCATCGTCATCGACGAGTGCCATCGCGGCGGGGCGAACGACGAAAGCACCTGGCGCGGCATCCTCGAATACTTTGCGCCTGCGGTGCAGCTCGGCCTGACCGCCACGCCCAAGCGTAAGGACAACGCCGACACCTACGCCTACTTCGGCGAGCCGGTGTATGTGTATTCGCTTAAGGAAGGCATCAACGATGGTTTTCTGACGCCGTTCCGCGTGAAGCAATACGCCACCACGCTGGACGACTATATCTTTACTTCAGATGACACGTTGATCGAAGGCGAGATTGAAGCTGGGAAAATATACACTGAGCCGGATTTCAATCGCACAATTGAAATTGTTGACCGTGAAAAATATCGCGTGAAGCTGTTCATGGAGGCGATCAACCAGCGCGAGAAGACGCTGGTGTTCTGCGCCAACCAGAAGCATGCGCTGCTGGTGCGCGATCTCATCAATCAGATGAAGACAGTCAGCGCCGACCCGCTGTATTGCGTGCGGGTGACGGCGAACGACGGCGCACTGGGCGAGCAGTACCTGCGCGACTTTCAGGACAACGAGAAGAGTATTCCGACCATCCTCACCACGTCACAGAAGCTCTCGACCGGGGTGGATGCGCGCAACGTGCGCAACATCGTGCTGATGCGACCGATCAATTCGATGATCGAGTTCAAGCAGATCATCGGGCGCGGCACGCGGCTGTATGAAGGCAAGGACTATTTCACCATTTACGATTTCGTGAAGGCGCACAAACTGTTCAACGACCCTGAGTGGGACGGCGAGCCGATCACGGTAGGAGAAGACGGGGATAAAATTTTTCCGCCAATTGCGCCAATGCCTCAGCCTGATGCAAAGCAGCCGCGTCCCGAATACGAGGCGAAGAAGAAGGTGCGCGTGAAATTGCGCGACGGCAAGGAACGCACCATCCGGCATATTTCGGTGACGACCTTCTGGGGGACGGATGGCAAGCCGCTTTCGGCAGCGCAGTTTCTGGAGATGCTGTTCGGCCAGTTGCCGGAATTCTTCAGGGACGAGGACGAGCTGCGCTCTCTCTGGAGTCTGCCGGACACGCGCAAGAAGCTGCTCGAAGGGCTGGCGGAAAAGGGCTTCGGCAAAGAACAGCTCGGCGAGATGCAGAAGATCATCGACGCCGAGAACAGCGACCTGTTCGATGTGCTGGCGCATGTCGCCTTCGCGATGCAGCCGGTCAGCCGCGAGGAGCGGGCGAGCGTAGCCCATAGAGAAGTGCATGAGCGCTTCAGCGACAAGCAGCAAGTCTTCCTTGATTTCGTGTTGGCGCACTACGTGCAGGAAGGCGTGGAGGAGCTGGAGCAGGAGAAGCTGACCAAGCTGCTGAAGCTGAAATATCACGATTCCATACCCGATGCGGTCGCCGATCTCGGTGGCGATATTGCGGAAATCAGTAATCTGTCCTCAGGTTTTCAGCGCTATTTATATCAGGGCGAACCGGCTGCCAACTGATTCCTTTTCAAGGTGCGCACATGCAGATATACCGCATCGCTTCATCCGGAATTCAACTCGGCTTTGACGCTGCCATCAAGCGTGCCGCTGAGGTAGCCGATGAGCAGCTCGGCGACAATATGCTGCTGTCCTGGTATGACCGTGACCGCGATCTGGAATCGCCTGCGCATGTCAGCGAGTGCCATGAGGGCTGCCTCATCAAGGGCTTCTGGGATTACGCGCTGAATCGGGGCGGGACGCTGGCGGTGGATTTCGACGATGGTCGTTTTGTGTTCTGTTTCCGGCCATTGTGTGAAGTCGCTGCGCCACAGTAACCTTGCCAGTCAGGAATTAAAGATGGCGGCCCCGGCTGCTTCGGAATCCGGCAGTGTCCGGATAGCCAGCGCCGCTGGTCAAATCGCGCTACCGTTTTCTGCTGGAAAGTCTAAGATGGTTGTCCAAGTTGTAAACAGAACAGTCGTTCCTTTCAATCTGATAAGGAGATATGCCATGAAAAGCAGAATATTTTTATGTTTTGTAACGCTGGCGGGTTTGCTGCTGGGCGCGCAGCCTGCGCTGGCGGCGAGCGGGGCGGTGCGCGAGATGGCCGGGATCATGGTTAAGCTGGAGCATTACCCAGGCGATGCGGAAAAAACGAAACTGAAGGGCATCGTCGACAACAAGGGCAGCACCGCCCAGGAGCGGGTGCTGGCCGCCGCCATTTCCAATCTGAACCACAAGGCGGCCGCCGGAGACAAGGGCAAGCTCAAGCAGGTGATGGACGATGCTTCCGCGCCTGCCGAGGTGCGTGAACTGGCCGGCATCATCCTCAATATAAATCACAAGCCGAGTCCGGCGGACAAGGGCAAGCTTGAACAGATGATGAGGTGAGACCGGGCGCCGCCGGGCGAGCTCAGCCAGTCACCACGAGTATTGTTCAAGCAAAAGCCTCGCAGCAATGCGAGGCTTTTTTCTTGCCGGGCGCGGCGTGTTGCCGGAGCGCGATCAGCGCTTTCGGATATGCAGCTCGGGATTATTGGTGAGGTCGTATTCGAGCTGGGCAGCCAGGCTGTCGATCAGGGACTTTTGCGTCTTGGGCGTGAATAGATCGGGATTGTCCACATGGGCCTGATAGGTGGCCACGGAAATCTGGTGTCCATCCGCGCCGAACGCGGCTACATGGGCGGTGGTCGAGTGTATCCAGGATTCGATCGTGACGACCGTTCCGTCTCCGAGACGAAAATCATTTCTCTTTACGCGATGGTGGATCATCTGGAACTCCTTTCCTTCGATGGTTACACAAGGGGCGCTGCTTGTTCCAACAGTGTCCGGCCGGACGCTTGCGTCGGGCATATATGGCAATGCTGGCGTTTATAGTGCACCGCCGTTATCGGTTGCGCAATAGGGTTGTTCCCGCCATATTCCAGGCGAGAGGTCCGGAAAGGTAATCGGAGTTTATCGGGTCGGCTGCGCATGTCTGCGTGGCTGAAGCTGGATGTGAGATAGAATGGGCAAGGCCCGATTTATTTTTTCATCTGCCAGGAAAATAATTTCTACCCGGATACCCTATGGAGCTCATCAGCCCGCGCACATTGCATGTACTGAGAAACCCCGTGACCTTCGCGCGCCAGGTGCTGAAGGCGTTCCGGGCGAACCAGGGCATGCTGCTGGCGGGCGCCGTGGCCTTCTATGCGCTGCTCTCCATCGTGCCGCTGCTGATCCTGATGGTGATCGCGCTGTCGCAGGTGATCGATCAGGACATGCTGCTGACAGCGGTGCACCGGGCGCTGGAATATGTGCTGCCGGGCGAGAGCGGGGCGGTGGTGGAGGAGCTGAGGGCATTCCTCGACCACCGCACGGTGATCGGCTGGGTGCTGCTGCTCACGATGCTGTTTTTCAGCTCGCTCGGCTTCAAGGTGCTGGAGAACGCGATGTTTGTGATCTTCCGGCACCGCGTGCAGCAGCGCAGGCGGCACTTCCTCGTTTCCCTGGTGTTGCCCTTCGGCTACATCATTTTTATCAGCACAATGCTGTTCGGGGGTGCAATCGTGATAGCCGATCTGGTGGCGATGGGCGCCGAGAATTTTGTCCTGCTGGGGCATAGCTGGTCGCTGACCGGCTTCTCGCATTTGCTGATCTATGGCGTCGGGCTCGTCGGGGAAATCCTGCTCATCTCCGCGATCTATTATTTCATGCCGGTCGGCAGGCTGTCGGTGCATCATGCGCTGATCGGCGGCGTCACGGCGGCCTTGCTGTGGGAAGTGGTCCGCTTTGCGCTGCGCTGGTATTTCGGCACGCTGTCGCAAGTGAGCGTGGTGTACGGCTCGCTGACCACCTCCATCGTCGTGCTGATCAGCCTGGAGGTGGCCGCCGCGCTGCTGTTGCTGGGTGCGCAGGTGATTGCGGAATACGAACGCATCGAAGTCGGCGAGGCCACGAAATTACATATGCGGATGCGCACCAAGGCCAGGTGAATCAGCCGCGCCGTAACAGGAACCGGTTATGGAGATGAACCGCGAACACCTGGAGCTGCTGGTTACCTGCGAGATGCCATTCGGCAAATACCAGGGCCGCTTGATCGCCGATCTGCCCGGTCAATATCTCAACTGGTTCGCCCGCGAGGGCTTCCCGCCCGGCCAGCTTGGTCAGTTGTTGGCGCTGATGCAGGAGCTGGA
>CAZMWC010000066.1:0-9192 GCA_964569805.1 uncultured Gallionella sp. | reverse complement strand
ACGAATCGCCCGGGCAATTCGTGAATCGCCCCTACGCCTACGCCTTTGTTTTTTCGAGTTTGGCATAAGGCCACCCATCCCTGCTTACCCCCATTTCTCCGCGCCTTCGCGCGCAAATCTTTTTGGTTCTGGCTCGTCCGGCTTAGGTTTATAGAGGCTCCACATTAATCCGACACGCGTATGTCGGAAACAACCATCTCTCCCGCGATTTCACCGCTACGATTAATTTGACGTATCTTGACGGGCAGCAGGCGATATTCCAGCCCCAGCCAGATATCCAACCCCTCCTCTCCTTGAGCGTGGATTTTGCGCAACGGCAGAGCGCGTAGTTTGCCGAGGCGAGTTTCAATCTCCTCTTCTTCGCCGATAGCGAGTTCATAACGCTCCAGTTTTTTGCCGTTGCTGATGTGCATCGGCACCACACCGTTACCCAGCGGTAATTGCGAAAGCTGGTAGAGAAAACTGATGATGTCCTGCGACTGTTCCGGCAGCGGTGCCCGGGTGTTGTTCGAAAAAGACATCAGGTTGTCTTCCCATACGAATTTTGCTTCGATCACTCCTTTGCCTTTGGCCGTGTTTCTTGTTTCGCTGAAATTGTTGGGGCGCAAGCCCCTCTGGGTGAGAGTTCCGCTGCTTTGCTGGCTTGATTCAAAGGTTTTGAAGACGCTTGCCAGGCCGGTGGTATTCATGTCGACTTTGAGCAGGTAGCTGTTGTCGTCGTTGACTTCCAGGCGATGGCGCGCTTCGCCGATTTCGAAATCGATCCCCTTGTAAGCGATGAAGGTGAGTTGCGCGTGTCTGGGAAGCGGGTGCGTTTGCTGTGTTTCTTCCGCCACTTTGTCGGTCGCCGGAGGCTGTGGCTCTGGATCGGCTTGTGGCGGCTCCGATTGAATATTGTCGGCCGGCGGGTTATCGGGTGGTGGTGTAGTGTCTTTTGCGCTTTGAACAGGTTTGGGCTTGGCTTTGGGCTTCTCGATTTTACGGGGAATTGGCGGTGCGGCGATGACAGGCAGCGGCTCCAGCTTGGCAACGAGCGGTGGCAGCGGCAGCTCACTGGGGGGTAATTTAACCAGCGGCACAAGCAGCATGATGACATGTACCAGTAGCGACAGGCTGATGGCAAGGGTGATCCTTCCGGCTGGAGTGCGCGGCAATAGAGTCACGGCTTGATGGTCAGTTTGCTCAACACTTGGGTGATCCGACCGCCGTCGGCATCGGTGATAATCATCTTGCACGGCAAATTATTGCGCTGTGTGGCCAGCCAGATTTCGGTACGGCTTTCGCCCGCTTTGGCCTGATTGTCGAGGTACAGGGTCTTGAATTCTCCGGCCGGGGTCTTGAGTTTTTGACCGCGTGTGATGGCGTAATGGTAGTGGTCCAGCTTGCTGCCGTTGGTCATTGGAAAGTCCAGTGTCGTCACACCTCTTAACGGCAAAAACATGAATTGATACATCGCGCTCAAACGGTCTTGCGTGCCATCCGGCAGCGCGAGTGTGGTGCGCTGTGTCTGGTTGATCAGGGTGAGTTGTTTGGCATCCCAGTCAAATTCGGCTTGCCTGTCTTTGCTCGCCTCGCCATCGCGTTGATGGCTGAAGCGCAGCGGTTGCAAGCCGGGTTTGCCAATCAACCCGTTGCTGTTGATGAAAATTTCCCCTGGCCTGAATGCCGCCATCAACCCGGTTGGAGTGGTGAGGCTGGACAGCGTATAGCGGCCGTGGTCACGCGTGTAAGTCTCTTCAATCTGGCCGACCTTCATGCCTTCTTTGTACAGATCGTAACTGGCCTCCACGCTGACCGGTTGAGCGGCGGCGAAAGCAGAAGGCAGAAGGCAGAGGACGGATGCCAGAAGGCAGAGCGTTGAACGGCCTTGCCGCGTTTTTATTGAAAGGTTGCCGCACAGCGGCAACAAAAATTCTGTCCTCTGTCCTCTGCCCTCTGTCATCTGTTTACTCCAGCCCGGGCGAAATTAACGCGTGGCTTATCTGTTTGCGGTGGCGGAATGTGACCCGGCCACTTTCGCTTAATTCGACTTTTTCCTGGCACAGCCAACGGATGGCCTGCGGATAGATGCGATGCTCCTCATGCAGCACCCGCGCTGCCAGTGTTTGCTCATCGTCGTGGCACAGCACCGGTACGGCAGCCTGGATGATGATCGGGCCGTGGTCGAGGTCGGGTGTGACGAAATGTACTGTGCAGCCATGAATCTTGACCCCGTCATGCAAGGCTCTTGCATGGGTATCGAGGCCGCTGTAGGCGGGC
This sequence comes from uncultured Gallionella sp., assembly GCA_964569805.1. Taxonomy (GTDB): domain Bacteria; phylum Pseudomonadota; class Gammaproteobacteria; order Burkholderiales; family Gallionellaceae; genus Gallionella. The sequence continues at coordinate 6,933 of CAZMWC010000066.1, read as the reverse complement.
AGCAGCGAGGGATGGATGTTGATCAACCTGCCATGATAATGCGCCACAAAGCCGGCAGTCAGGATGCGCATGAAGCCGGCCAGAATCACGAAATCCGGCCGGTAAGTGTCGATGGTTTGCGCCAGTGCGGCATCGAAGCTGGCGCGATCCGCATAGTCGCGGTGCGATAACACAGCGGTTGGTATGCCGTGCTGCTGCGCAATCAGCAATCCTTCGGCATCCGCGCGATTGCTGATCACTGCCGCGATATGGCACGGCAGCTTCGCTTCCAGCAGCGCCTGCATGTTGCTGCCGCGCCCGGAGATCAGGATGACGATGGATTTCATGCTGTTGCAACTGCTGCTTTAAGTTGATACAGAATAGCTGAGTTATATGCGGGTAGTTTATTTTTCGCGTCTGGATAGGTACATGCACCGGCTATTTGTGCCCAGCTTTCTATGGGTTGATCTAGCAGGGCAGATATTGCAGCTTTACGCATATTAACCAAGCGATGGGCATTAAGCCCAAGTACGGATATTGCTTTGTCGGCGAGATGATTGGTGTTTGGGCATGGGTAAACATTACCGTCAGCCGAATAAATGAAATTTGGCGCAGGATCATCAGGCCCTAACGGTGATATTGGTAACGGATGTTTATCTTTTTTGTGACCGCAATGAGCTTTTCTCTTGTCGGCTTCGCAGGAGGCCATCAGGTTTGCATAGTCTAACTGTTCTTTCGGATATTTCGATTGGGGATGCAGATGCTCAATATGGCTATTGTTTGGGTTGATCTCGTTCTCGCAGTAGCAGCAAACAAAGTGTTGTTCGGTTAGCAGGGAGTTCTTTAAATTCTGTTTGAGAGTGTTGTCGAGGGTGGCAAATGTTGCGGTAGGCTTGGCAGCTTTCCATTTATCTAAAGCCGTTGGCGCGGCTTGTTTGTTAATCAACCGCATGGGACTAGTTGCCACCCTTAAGCTTAATAAGTAAGCGAGCCTTCAGGAGGTCGGGGTCATCGTTGTCAATCAATTCAGACAGTTGGGTGGATAAAGTCTGCACCAAAGTCCAATCCTTATTTTCAATTTGAAGAAAAAGCTCTTTTAGTAAACGTGATACTTCAGGTGTGCGAGTTCCAGCTTCCATGTATTCATCAAGAATTCTGTTGCTATCAGCACCATACAGATTCCCTATTGGCTCAATTAAATTTACTTTGTTGGTGGCATCTTCTGATTTAGAGGTAATCGCGAATATTCCTGAATCCTTTCCATCTCCAAGAATTTGGGGAGAATGTGTTGAAATCAAGAACTGGCAATTTGGAAATGTTTTCCCTAGTTGATGAACAATACTTCGTTGCCATGCCGGGTGTAGGTGTAGTTCAATTTCATCAATTAGCACGATCCCGTGGCCTGATAAGGGTTGTTCGGAGTTGGGGTTTGCAATAGCAAGGCGTCTTGCTAAATCACCGATTAACGCCAGCAAACACTTTTCCCCATCGGATAATTGGTTGACTAATACTTCTTCACCTTTTTTAATTAGGGTCATCCGCAATGGGTTGCGGCGCACTCTTAAGTCAGTGCAATCTGACATAAACATTTGAATTGCCGACCTTACGGCCTCAAGCGAAGGATCGCGAAAACGCGGGGAGTCAATCCGCTTTTCGTTTTCCAGGTCTTCCTTATTTCTGAACCATTCAAAGAAAACCCGAAAATTTGTTGCGCTCGTCAAAGCATTTTCAAATGCACCAAGCGGACTGAAATCGTGCGCCTTTCTAATTTTAAGCGGAATGTCTAGGACTGCGCGGTTTACAGGATAGTAAGCCAGCATGGGAACGCTTGAAGCTTCTCCATTTAACTCATTCAGCAAAACAGACGCTAGTGTTTTGACATCATTTAGCCGTGAAATTCGATGCTCTACCGCCTGTTTTTTTGCGTTTCTTCCCTTCCTGGTTAGCAGCCAGTTGTACTTGATGTCATTATGTTCTACCCCTATCTGTATTGAAGCGCTGGCCTGATTATTGTTAATGTCGGTTGACCCTATATGTCGATTCCCGGCTCCAGGTGCATTTAAATGCGCGGTGATACGAGTCAGCGCAATTGCGGCAGCATCCAGTGCAGAGGATTTCCCCGAACCGTTGGCACCAATAAAAATTGCCACCTTGAAATCCGAGAGGCTGAGTTTCAGGGATCGTATCCCTCTAAAGTCAGTTAGCGATAATTCAGTAATTTTCATGGAATAAGTTTACCATTTGATTTGGTGGGTAATTGAGGCAATTTTCTGTTTTTGCCAGCCAATCACTTTCGCAAGTATCATCTTATTTGCGTCTGGTGGTCGTCGCCCCGACGTGCCCGTATCGTGCCGATGATGGTGGCGGTCTCGCCGGCGGCTTTGAGTTGCGCCAGCGCCGCAGCGGCATCGTCCTTATCCACGATCACCACCATGCCGATGCCGCAGTTGAAAGTGCGGTACATCTCCTGTGGCGCGACGTTGCCCATTTCGCGTAGCCAGGCGAACAGCTTGGGCGTGTGCCATGCCTTGCCGTCGAGCTGGGCGACTACGCTTTCCGGCAGCACGCGCGGGATATTCTCCAGCAGACCACCGCCGGTGATGTGCGCCATACCCTTCACGGTGAGCTGCTGCATCAGCGCCAGCAGCGGTTTCACATAGATGCGCGTCGGTGCCATGATGCAGTTGGCCAAGGTGCGTTCGCCATCGAACTTTGCGTTCAGATCGGGACGGCTGCGCTCGATGATTTTGCGTACCAGTGAATAGCCGTTGGAATGCGCGCCGTTTGAGGCCAGCCCCAGCACCACATCGCCGGGTTTGATGTGCTCACCGGTGATGATATTGGCCTTTTCCACCACGCCGACGGCAAAGCCCGCAAGGTCATATTCCCCCACCGGGTACATGCCGGGCATCTCGGCAGTCTCGCCGCCGATCAGCGCGCAACCGGATTGTTCGCAACCCGATGCGATGCCTTTGATGACCTCGGTGGCCGCATCCACGTCCAGCTTGCCGCAGGCGAAGTAGTCGAGGAAAAACAGCGGCTCCGCGCCTTGCACCAGAATGTCGTTGACGCTCATGCCGACCAGATCGATACCTACCGTGTCGTGGCGATTCAGCTCGAATGCGAGCTTGAGCTTGGTGCCGACGCCATCGGTGCCGGATACCAGTACAGGTTCTTTATATTTCTTGGAGATTTCGACCAGGCCGCCGAAACCGCCGATACCGCTCAACACTTCCGGGCGCATGGTGCGCTTGGCGAACGGTTTGATGTTCTCGACCAGGCGGTCGCCCGCATCGATATCGACACCGGCATCGCGGTAAGAGAGGGAATTGGATGCGTTCAAGTTGAGTTCTCGCTTTCTTAACGGTAAAGTGCAGCACATTCTCACTGCCGCGAATTTTACCTTAAACCTGTAAACCTCAGTTGACCGCTCAACAGGATATTTAGCTGTATGCCACCGATAATATTTTTCATCATCTACCGATTTATACGACTAGCGAGACCGCTACGTGGTGGATTGCACACTTTTTGCGGGGCATGGCGGTGTTGCAACTCCTTGGAATGGAATGGCCATTCCGCGTCGCTGCGCCTTGCCCTGCCCCGCAAAAAGCGCATACTCCGCCACATTCAACAGAGGTTTCCAGGTTAATGACCCCATCCCGCTTTGCTGCCGTGCAATGGCTGACCTTTGCTATCGTCGTTGCCGTGCTGCTCTACCTGCTCAGTCCGATACTGACGCCGTTCGTTGCGGCGGGGATCCTCGCCTACATCTGCAACCCGCTGGTACAGCGGATGAACGTTCACGGAGTGCCGCGCACGCTGGCTGTTGTGTTGGTGATGAGCGGTTTGCTGCTGCTGTTTGTGCTGCTATTGCTGATCATGCTGCCACTGCTGGAAAGGGAGGTCAGCCTGTTCGTGATGCGTTTGCCGGAATGGATCGAGGCTGCGCGTCTGCGTCTGCTGCCGCAGTTGCAACAATGGTTCGGCGTTAGCATGGAATGGGATAGCCAAACGCTGAAGAATTTGCTGGTTAGCCACTGGCAAAGCGCGGGTGGAGTTGCGGGGAAACTGCTGCCTTGGCTCGGCATTAGCGGCGGCGCGATCATTGAGGTTCTGCTTAATCTGTTACTGATTCCCGTAGTGATGTTCTACATGCTGCGCGACTGTGTTTCTGTGGGCGCGCGGATGGACGAACTGGTTCCGCGTCAGCGGCACATTTGGGTGCGCCAAATAACCGGCGAAGTGGATGGCGTGTTGGCGGAATTTCTGCGCGGGCAAATTTCCGTGATGCTGTTGATGAGTGCTTATCACGTTCTGGGATTGTGGTTGGTCGGGCTGGAGTTCGCGCTGCCCATCGGCATTCTCGCCGGGATGCTAATGTTCGTACCCTATCTGGGCATGATTATCGGACTGACGCTGGCGACGCTGGCCGCGCTGATGCAGTTCCCCGACTTGAACGGCGTAATGTGGGTGTGGGTGGTATTTTGGGCGGGGCAGTTGCTCGAAAGTTTTGTCGTCACCCCCTGGCTGGTCGGCGACCGCATCGGCTTGCATCCGCTGGCGGTCATCTTTGCGCTGTTGGCCTTCGGACAATTGCTCGGCTTCTTCGGCCTGCTGCTGGCGTTGCCGATGTCCGCCATCCTGCTGGTCGCGTTGCGCCACGGCAAGGCGTGGTATCTGTCCAGCGAGATGTACGGCAAGCCATGAGAAAGCCTCTTCAAATTCGTTTTATGGGCGAATCACGGTGTCGCGTGCTCGTTCACTCTTCGCCTATCTGTCCGATATGTCTCATCGTTTACTGCGCGGCTTCTTGCGCTTCATCCTCTAAAACGAATTTGAAGAGGCTTTCTTGAGCCAACTGCTGCTCGATATCTCTCCCGATAGTCAGCCGACTTTCAATAATTTCGTGGTGGGACATAACCTCGAATTACTCTCGGCGCTGCGCCGCGAACCGGCATGTGGTGGCGGTGAACGGAGTTTTTACCTGTGGGGCGAAAGCGGCAGCGGCAAGAGCCATTTGCTGCAAGCCTGTGCCAGCGCGGCATTGGCCACGCAATACAGTGCCGTTTACGCGTGCGGCACCGTGCCGCCCCAAAGCGCCGACCTGGTGGCGGTGGACGATGTCGAGCGCCTCGATGATGCCGCGCAGATCAAATTGTTCGACCTCTATAACCGGATGCGCGAGGACGGCGGCACATTGCTGGTGAGTGGTACACAATCCCCGCCGCACTTGAGACTGCGCGACGACTTACGTACCCGTTTGGGCTGGGGGCTGGTGTATCAAGTGCATAGCTTGAGCGATGCAGAGAAGGCACAAGCTCTGGCGCAACACGCGCAGTCGCGCGGCTTCGCGCTGCCGCAGGAAGTCACGCAATACCTGCTGCGCCACGGACGGCGCGATTTGCCCAGCCTGATGGCGGTGCTGGACGCGCTGGACGAACATTCGCTGCGCCTGCATCGCGCGCCATCCGTGCCATTGCTCAAAGAAATACTGCAACGAGAACTGGAGATGAAGTGAGCCTGGCCTTATTCGATCTGGACAATACCCTGCTCAACGGCGACAGCGATTTCGAGTGGTCGCAATTCCTGATCCGCATCGGCGTGCTCGACCGCGAACTGTTCGAGGCGAAGAACCTTGCGTTTTACGATCATTACAAAGCGGGCACGCTGGATATTCAGGCATTTCTGGATTTTCAGCTCAAGCCGCTGTCGCGCCACTCCCGCAAGACGCTGGATGAATGGCATCGGCAGTTCATGCAGGAGAGCGTGCAGCCGATGATTACGCCGCAGTCGCGCGAACTGGTGGCAAAACATCGTGCGGCGGGGGACGTGTGCGCCATCATCACCGCGACCAACAGCTTTGTCACCGCGCCCATCGCGCATGAGTTCGGCATCGAACACCTGATCGCCACCGAACCGGAGCACAAGGGCGGCGAATTCACCGGGCGCGTCGCGGGTGTGCCGTCGTTCCGCGAGGGCAAAATCACCCGGCTGGAAAGCTGGCTGGCAGAACGCGGCTGGACGCTGGACAATTTTGCCGACAGCACTTTCTACAGCGATTCGCACAACGACCTGCCATTGATGTTGAAGGTGAAACATCCGGTTGCGGCGAACCCGGACGACATGTTGCGCGCCCATGCCGAACGGCATGGCTGGCCCATCATCAGCCTGCGCTGACCATGTATTTCAATCCGGGTATTTGATGCGGGTAACAACCGAGCTTTACGGCACCGAATTCTGCCACCTTTCATTTCAGGCACTACGCGAATGGCGTGTCACGTATTTACGCAGCACAACATCCATTCGTGATTGCCAACCTTCACCGGTCGACTTGAAGTAGGCAACGACCTCAGGGCTATAACGCACCGAGACAAGCAGCTTCTTGTTTTCAGACTTCGGGCGACCACGCAAGGCTCGGATTGGCACCATGGCTTTCAATTGCTTTGGTGTGAGTGGCAGCGCGTCAGGATCACTTCTGGCTGCAGCAGTAATGGCCTTATCCTCTTCCGCAGTGGGCATGAGGATAGTTGGGCGCTTAGAGATTTTCGACATAGTATTTCACCTCGCGACGATTGGCGCGGCGCAGGCTGATGACCCTTCGCGCTTCGCCTCGGTTTACAAATGCCACGTAGTACAGAACTTCAGTTTTCGGTGCGAGTGCAATCATTCTCGTCTCGCTGTACTCAAACCGTTCATCAACCCATACCAGCGCGGCTTCCCAGTCGAGATCGACGGCCATAGACAGAGACACACCGTGCTTCGCATGGTTTGCTGCGTCCTTGGCGGGATCGAACTCGATTTTCATAGCTTTACTGTAGCTACAATAAATGAGATTGTCAAACGAGCCACGTGGCGATTTTTGATAGGGTCTAACGGTTAAGTTAACCGGCCGCCTTGGGATATTGAGTGAAGCAGAGGATTCCATGCGGTCCGGTTGAACGGTTTGTTAGGCCT
>CAZMWC010000065.1:0-9383 GCA_964569805.1 uncultured Gallionella sp. | reverse complement strand
CACCTCTGTTGTTTGAATAGAGTTCATGCGGTCGAGTGTATTATATGGGATACATACAGTCAATTGCTTTCGACGGAGGATTTTATTTGGCCTTCGGCTCTTCGGCCAATGCTGCCGCTGGGGGTTGCTCTTCGGAACTTCCGCTATGGGGCATTGCGGACGGTCGCAAGGGAAAACTTCAGCTACCTCAACTATAGGTAGCTGATAAGGGCTGTCAGATGAACAACAAGATACAAAGCGTGAGTAAATGTGCTCGTGAAATTTGAATCATGAATCAATCTCATCCATATCTTGCTTAAGTAGAGATACACGCGTAACCAGGACTTTATCCACTCGATTCTTGTCCATATCCATCACTTCAAAACGGTAGCCAGCTACTTCAAAGTGATCTGCCACCTTTGGAATGTGGCCAAGGATATACATCACGAAACCGCCTAATGTATTGAAAACGTTTTCTTCTTCGCCCGGCAATTCGTCGTCGGCCTCCAGTACGGCCTTCATGCGTTCAATGGTTACACTGCCGTCGATGAGCCACGAACCATCTTCACGCACGACAATTTCCTGCTCTTCATGAATATCCGAAGTCGGTAACTCGCCAACGATAGAAGTCAATACATCTGTCAGTGTAACGAGACCTTGCAACTCGCCGTACTCATCCACAATCAACGCGCATTGCTGACGCGCTTTGCGGAAATTTTCTAGCAAGTGTGTGGTCGTGACACCTTCAGGTACATATAGAGGTGGACGTAACGACTGCTCAACTGCAAGCGGCTTGCCAGAAAGCGCGTCCTTGAGTAAATCTGACGTACGCAATATACCCACGATATGATCCAGCCCGTCCCGGCAGACGACCACTCGCGTGTATGGGCTCTCGGCAATGCGGTTGCGTATTTCAGTTTCAGGTTCGTCCAGATCAAGCACGTAAATATCAGTCCTGTGGGTCATGATTGCCCCAATGCGCTGCTCATCAAGACGCAACACATTGGAAACAATGGCCTGCTCGCTTTGATGAAACACACCAGATTCAGCACCTTGTTCCATCAGGACTTTGATCTCTTCATCGGTTACAGAGGATTCTTCCTTGTGACCGGCACCCATCATGCGCAACAGGAAACCCGAAGATGCGGAAAGCAACCAAACTAGTGGTCGTGCTATCCGCGACAACATGTTCATCGGCGGGGCGATCAGTGATGCAATTTTCTCAGGAGCACGCAGACCTAACTGTTTTGGAACCAATTCTCCGATAACGACAGAAAAATATGTCAATCCTACGACGACCGCCGTCAACGCCACACCTCTGGCGTAAGGCTCAAGCAGTGTAAAGCTTGCTAGCCACGCAGTCAGCGGGTCGGCCAGTGCTGTTTCGCCAATAGCACCACTCAAAATTCCTACAGTGGTGATTCCTACCTGTACGGTGGAAAGAAAGGTGGAGGGTTCATTGCTAAGTGCCAGCGCTGATTGCGCTCCAGGACTGTCGTCATCTGCGAGCTTTTGTAAGCGAGCCTTGCGAGAAGATACTACGGCGATTTCCGACATCGCCAAAACACCATTGAGGAGAATTAATAACAGCAGTAATGCTATGTCCACTACAGAGCCGCCCATCGCCGTTTGGCGTGCGAACCAGGATTGAGAAGGGCGACGATTTTAACACTTCAAACGCACTACCCAAAGCCGACCTAGTTTTCACGTTTCCAGAGAGCCTAAAAATTGAGATGTGAGATTCTTTGAGAACTGAAATTGACTGTCTAGAAGCGGTCGATGTTTGCCCCCAATTGTGACGATATATTTTTAGCGACCGGCAGCATTGGCCTGCATAACGGAAGTAAGTAATATCTGCATCGACCGGCAGCATTGGCCGAAAAGGAGGCTTCCAGATCGTCCAGCTTGAATCCTGTTCCATCAGAGTGGCAAAACAAGAACCGCCAATGCGGTGGTTTTGGGTGAGGTGGGATTCGGCTACACTTCAGCTATCAATCCACCATGCAAATGAACCGCTCCGAACTTATTGAACACCTCGCCCAGTTGCCCCCCGGCTCAAGCTCAAAGATACCGGGCTTGTGGTCAAGGAAATCCTTGATGCGATATCCCTTTTACTGTCGAAAAAAGACAGGCTCATAGGTTCGCGGCTCTTTTTTTTGTGCTATTCCGTATCCTCTTTATCCGCCTGGATATCGAGTTTTTTCATCTTTTCCCACAGGTTTTTGCGGCTGATACCAAGTGTTGTTGCGGTATTGCCTAGATGCCCCTGGTTGCGCTCCAATGATTGCAGGATAAATTTGCGTTCGCAGTCACGCAGGTAGAGGGCCAAGTTGCTACTAACAAGCTCATTATTGTTTGGCCCACCAATATCCGCATCATGGTTGTCCTGCTGCGCTTCATCGAAGAAGGCGGCCGGTTCAAGCATGGGGTGCTGCGAGAGGATGCAGGCGCGTTCGACGCTGTGCTTGAGTTCACGCAGATTGCCCGGCCACGGATAGTCGAGCAGGGCGTGTTCGGCGGAAGGGGTGATCGAACGCGTTTCATCACCGTGCTGAGCGCAGCACTGGCACAAAAATAACTGTGCGAACCAGAGGATGTCTTCTTTGCGCTCGCGTAACGGCGGGATGCGCAGCCGTATGACGTGGATGCGGTAATAAAGATCCTCACGGAAGGTGCCTTGTTCGACCATTTTTTTCAGGTCACGGTTAGTGGCGCAAATCAGGCGCACTTCCACCGGTATCGAAGTTTCGCCGCCGACGCGAACGATGCGGCGTTCCTGAATGGCGCGCAGCAGCTTGACTTGCATGGTTAGCGACATATCGCCGATTTCATCGAGGAACAACGTGCCGCCATGCGCTTGCTCGAACACGCCTTTGCGGGTGCGTGTAGCGCCGGTGAAAGCGCCTTTTTCATAGCCAAACAATTCGGATTCGAGCAGCGTTTCAGTGATTGCGCCGCAGTTGACCGGCACAAAAGGGTTGCCGGGCTCCGTGTATGCGTGCTGGTGGAGAAGTTGTGCGACATGTTCCTTGCCGGTGCCGGATTCGCCGGTGATCAGGACAATGTTGGCCAGGCGAGCCAGGCGCGGGATGCCTTCTTCGATACCGCGCATGGCAGCGGAGATGCCCAGAGCAAGGGGGTTGTGTTCTGGCGGCAGAACGGATTGGAGCGGAGGGCAGAGCTGGCAGACTTTTTCGACCAGTTGGTCGAGATCGAAAGGCTTGCTGATGTAGTCGGCAGCACCCTGTTTGAGTAGCCGTACCGCGCGATCGATGGAGGCATAGCCGGTGATGAAGATGAACGGTGGGAGTTTTTGTTTGCTGGCAATCAGCCGGTCAAAAATTTCTTCGCCGTTCATATCCGGCAGGTGGATATCGCTGATGATCAGGCCGTAATTCTTGTTGGTGATGGCACGCAGCCCATCCGTGCCAGTGCGGTGCCAGTCAACCCGCAAGCCTTCCAGCGCGAACCGGTCACACAGCGATTCGCCCATGATTTCGTCATCTTCGATCAGGCAAAGAATGGGCTGCTTGGTTTTACTCATGATGGTTGATCTTCCTGCAAAGGTAGTTGAACGGTAAACCGGGTTTCATCCTCTTCACTTTGTACAGCGATGCGGCCGCCCAGTTGCTGCACAATCTGGTAGATCACCCACAGCCCGAGGCCGTTGCCGGTTTCCTTTAGCGAAGTGAATGGCTCGAACAGGTAGGCCACCTTTTCCGGCGGAATGTAGGAGCCGTTGTTGGCGACATCGATCACCAGCTTGCCGTGCTCGCAGTAGATATGCAGATGGATACGGCCATGTGGCTGCGTCGCGTGGATGGCATTCAGCAGCAGGTTGATGATGACCTGACGCACCAGTGTGGAGGGTATCGATTGCGCCTCGATGAGGTCATTCTCCAGAATGAAGTGGACATGCTTTGCCTGCACGTCGGCCTGTATCAGGGTGCAAATATCTTCGATGTCGTTCCGGTCAAACGGGCGGCTGCGCGCCTTGGCTTCCACCAGTAATGCGCCCACGGTCTCTTTGATCTGAATGAGACCGCGCTCCAGTATGGACATGGTTTTCAAGGTGAATGGATCCTGCAAGCCGTGCCGCCTGAAGGTGCTGATGGCGTTGAGCATGCCACCCAGCGGGTTGTTGATTTCGTGGGCGATTCCGGCGGTCAATCGCCCGATCGCGGCAAGGCGGTCAGAGGTGATGACCTGCTGTTGCAATTGCTCTTTTTCCCAGAGTTCGGCAAGCATTCTTTTGAATGCCTTGCCCAGTTGGCCTATTTCGTCGCCCGATTCCTCAATCATGATTTCGCTGGACTCGGGGAGATTGGGCGCGACCTGGCTCATCACGGTTGAAAGTTTGAGCAGAGGCTCCGCCATTTTGTGCCCCCAATACACGCCCAGCGGCAGCAATACGGCGAGAACCAGCAGGGTGATCAGGGCGGCATCCCGGATCAGGCCATAAAAGCGCGCAGTCAACGGGGATTTTGGATAGCTTATGACCAGTGTGCCGATCCGTAATCCATCCGCTTGAATCGGAATGAGCAGGAACAAGGCATCCGATTCGAACGGTTCCACCACCGCAGTGCGCGAATCTCGAGAATCCGGTAGTGCGTTTAACAGCTGGATGTAGCGCGGGTCGATGCTTGCCGGGTCTTTCAGCATGGGAAAGCGTTCCGGCTTGGTTGAGGCATAAATATTATTCGAAGTGCTGAGGATTAGGATGTAATCCGCATCCTGGTCAGTTGCTTTAGTATTCGGGGCGTTGAATGGGGTATTGATGATTTCAAAGGTGCGCCACACATCGTCATGCAACATGGGTTCGACCAGCGTGTTGGCAACAACGCGCCCCATTTTGTCGGCATTGCCGATCAGGTTGCTGCGCAGGTCTTCAATGCCGCGATAGACCAGCGTCGAGGTCAGCACGAGAACGGTGCCGATTACCAATGCCGCAACGCGCAACGGAATCTTGTAGCGCAGGCTGATGTTTTTGAAGTGCATCATTTATCGTATTTTTCGACAAACTTCGACATCGCTTCGATTTCATCGTATAGACGGTCATTGCCGTATGCAAAGCTATCCAGATTGAGAGTGTGCAGCAGGCGTTTACCCTCGTTATCCTGCGCCATGTTTAACAACACTTCTTGCATGGCCGCGATTTGGCGCTTGGAGGTGGCGCGGTTGGCAACGAAAGGAGGATAGCCGAATTTTTTGGATTTGCTCACAATCCGGGTTTGTGAGGTCAGCTCGGGATTTGACAGGGAAAGCGTATCCCATATGTGGCCATCAACGGCACCACCCTGCGCCAGGCTCGTTGCAACCGCCTCGATCACCTTGCGATGGCTCCAGGTAAAGAAGGTTTTACCAAAAAACGAGGAGGTCTTTTCGCCTTCTTTGGCCAGTGAATACCTGGTGTACATGTGGCCTGAATTGGAGTCCGGGTCGGAGAAAGCAAAAATTTTCTCGCGCAGATCATTTAGTGACTGTGTCTGCTTGTTGGCGCTGTGCACGATCAAATATGACTGGTAAAGCGGCTCTCCCTGATAGAGCGGCACGGCAACCAACTCCAGGTCTTTCCGGTTGCGCACATACGGATAACCGCACAACCAGGCGAAATCAAGTTTTCCGTCACGTAGCAGTTTGACTATTTCGCGATAGCTGCCGCGTTGAACAAAAGTGACAGGTTGGCCCAGACGGCGTTGTAGATAATCGCGCCACTCGCTGACGAAGGCAGCCTGATAGTCCAGGAACACCGGAGTTAACCCGATGCGGATCGGCGGCTTGTCGGTTTGTTCCGCTGCCTGCAAAAGTGGCGCAAACGGCAAGGTCAGCAGCAGCAACAGCAGGAGGCGCAGCAGGTTTTTTGGCGTTTTCCAGAGATTAACCATGACAGCTTCCGCTGGTACAGCATGCATGATTGAAAGGCGCGGGCTGATTTTCTTCTGATGTGTGCGCCGGGTTTTCACCGCATGCGCCGCAAGCCGGGTCTTTGCTCAATGTGCTGCGCATGATATTCATATCCAGCGCGTTGACGGTGAGCAGCTTGCCGCTCAAGCCGCGCTCGATTCCCATCAGCAATTTGAGCGTTTCCGCAGCCTGCAGTGTGCCGACAATGCCGACCAGCGGCGCGAACACACCGGTAGTCGCGCAACGCAATTCGGCGGCAAGGCTGTCTTCCGGGAACAAACAGTTATAGCAGGGCGCGTCGGCACGACGGAAATCGAATACCGAAACTTGGCCGTCAAATTGAATCGCCGCTCCCGATACCAGAGGTTTGCGTTGCATCTGACAGGCGCGGTTGATGGCGTAGCGTGTGGCAAAATTATCGCTGCAATCCAGCACTACATCGGCGCGTGCAATCAGGTCGCGCAATTGCGCCGCATCGGCACGAACCGGCAAGGCGATGCACTCGACTTCGGGGTTGATGTCGTGCAGTGCGGCTTGTGCGGATAACACTTTAGGCTGCCCGACGGAGGTAGTGCGGTGAATGATCTGGCGTTGCAAATTGCTGAAATCCACCGTGTCATGGTCGCACAGCGTCAATTGGCCTACGCCGCTGGCGGCCAGATACATCGCGGCAGGCGAGCCTAACCCACCCAGGCCGATGATAAGCGCCTTGGCATCGAGCAGACACTGTTGCCCGTCAATGCCGATCTCCTCCAGCAGAATGTGCCGGCTATAGCGCAGCAGTTGTTGATCGTTCATGCCGATAATCCGTATGTTACAAAGAAGCTGATTATCCTAGAAAACGCAGTTAAAGGGTGTATCGATGCGAATCCGTTCGCCGCTTTGATTTACAATCCCGAACCTAGAATCTCGCCCATTCATTTGGTAGGAAAATATCATGCAGCAACTTACCCTTACCCGCCCTGATGACTGGCATCTGCATCTGCGCGACGGCGCGCTGATGCAATCGGTGCTGCCTGATACTGCGCGGCAGTTCGCTCGCGCCATCGTCATGCCCAATCTGCGCCCGCCGGTAACGACCACCGTGCAGGCTCTGGAATACCGCGCGCGCATCCTTACCGCACTGCCTGTGGATTCGGATTTTCAGCCGCTGATGACGCTGTATCTGACCGACAACACCAGCGCGGAAGAGATTCGTAAGGCCAAGGTAAGCGGTGCAATCCAAGCAGTTAAGCTGTATCCAGCAGGAGCGACCACTAACTCCGATGCGGGCGTGACGGATATCCGCAAGACCTATGCCGCACTGGAGGAGATGCGGCGTTGCGGCATGCCGTTGCTGGTGCATGGCGAAGTGACGGATGCGACGGTGGACGTGTTCGACCGCGAGGAGGTATTCATCGAGCGCGTGCTGCAACCACTGCTGAAAGATATGCCGGAACTGCGCGTGGTGCTCGAGCACATCACGACCCGCGATGCGGTGCAGTTCGTGATGAGTGCGCCGGACAACATTGCCGCGACTATCACCGTGCATCACTTGCTATACAACCGCAACGCCATGTTGGTCGGCGGTATCCACCCGCATTATTACTGCCTGCCGGTGTTGAAGCGCGAGGTGCATCGTGAGGCATTGATCGCCGCCGCCACCGGCGGCAACCGAAAATTTTTTCTCGGTACCGACAGCGCGCCGCATGCGCAGCATACGAAAGAAAACGCTTGCGGCTGCGCCGGTATTTACACCGCGCACGCCGCCCTTGAACTGTATGCCGAGGTGTTCGAGCAGGCCGGCGCACTGGACAGGTTGGAAGGCTTCGCCAGCTTCCATGGTGCGGATTATTACCGCCTGCCGCGCAATACCCAAACCATCACACTACGCAAGGAAAGCTGGCAAGTGCCGGATAGTTTGAGATTTGGCGAGCATCGTTTGATTCCGTTACGAGCAGGGGAATCGGTCATGTGGAAAATAGGGGGTTCGCATGGATAGCACGGAAGAACACAGCGATATATTTCGCGCCAAGTTGAATCTGGAAACCTCGCAAATCGCGTGGAAGGAATTACAGCGTTTTTTTGCCAGCGGTGCGGCGCTATTTGTTGCTGCCGAACTTGATCTGGTCGAAACCGCATTCCAGATGTCGCAGGACGATGTAGCGCAAATTCAGCGATGGGTCGAGGCGGGCAAACTTGGCAAGGTCTCGGATGAACAGGCACAGGCATGGCTTGATGCAGATGCGGTGGTGTGGGCGGTGGTGGTCAGCCCGTATGTGCTGGTGCAGCCATCGGGCCCCCTGCATTAACGTGAAATTCGCGCAGCAAATTTCACGTTAAACCTAAAAACCGCAGTTGATGATGAATGTTGTGCTTATCCAAGATGTTGCGTCGCTCTTGTAGGTGCGAATTCATTCGCACATAACCTCTTGTTCGTGCGAATGAATTCGCACCTACATACCACTCAACTGCGTTTTTTAGGTTAAATCAATCCCTTGCCATTGCGGGCAAACGGATATTTCACCACCTGCGCCGCAAGCTTTTTGTCGCGAATCTCGACCTGTACCGTATCGCCGATTTGAACTTCTTTCGGCACGCGCGCCAGTGCGATGGATTTTTCCAGTGTGGGTGAGAAGCTGCCGCTGGTGATTTCACCTTCGCCGTGCGCGGATTTCACCTTCTGGTGATCGCGCAATACGCCGCGATCCAGCAGCACCAGGCCGACCAGCTTCCTGCTCGGTGGGTTCGCCAGCAGGGCGGCCTTGCCGATGAAATCGCGGGGGCTTGTCAGATCCACCGTCCACGCCATGCCCGCTTCCAGCGGATTGATGGTTTCGTCCATGTCGTGACCGTACAGATTCATGCCCGCTTCCAGGCGCAGCGTGTCGCGCGCGCCGAGGCCGATGGGTTTCACGCCGACCTTGCTCAACTCATACCAGAACGCCTCGACCTTCTCTTTCGGCAACATCACCTCGAAACCGTCCTCGCCGGTGTAGCCGGTGCGCGCGACGAAGTACTCGCCGCAATCGGCGGCCTGGAAATTGATGAGACCTTCCGTTGCCGCCTTGGTCTGTGGCAACACTTCCCACACTTTGGCACGCGCGTTCGGGCCCTGGATCGCGACCATCGCCAAGTCGTCGCGCGAGGTGATGGTGATGGGTTTTGTCCCCTCTCCCGCTTGCGGGAGAGGGTTAGGGAGAGGGGCTTTAAACGCAGCAGCCCGCTCTTTCATCCACGCAATATCCTTGTCCGCCGTGCCCGCGTTCACCACGATGCGGAACCATTGCTCGCTCATGAAATAGATGATGAGATCGTCGATCACGCCGCCGTCCGGGCGCAGCATCGCGGAATACAGCGCGCGGCCGGGGGTAGCCAGTTTGTCGGCGTTGTTCGCCAGCAGGTAGCGCAGGAAGGCGCGCACGCCGTCGCCTTTGGCATCGACCACGCGCATGTGGCACACGTCGAACATCCCGGCATCGTTGCGCACCTGGTGGTGTTCGTCGATCTGCGAACCGTAG
>CAZMWC010000064.1:0-9442 GCA_964569805.1 uncultured Gallionella sp. | reverse complement strand
CACCTTAACAAATTAGCCGGGCATCCAGAAACCCATGCGCACCGTAATTTCCAATCCAGTTATCAGCTTGCCCGAACGTTGTTTCGATATGCATTTTTCCCAACCTGATGCGGATGACCGCGCCGAGATCGAGCGTTTCATAGGTGATGTTTTTCATCAGGCATACGGCGCAAAAATCAAACGCTTCAAACCCTGCCTGATGAGCCTGCGCGACCAGAATAATAAACTGGTTGCGGCCTGCGGATTTCGCAGTGCTGCGCTCGGCGCATTATTTCTGGAAACTTATCTGGATCAACCCATCGAGACGCTGCTCTCGGAACGTACCGGCTTACCGGTCAAGCGCAACGACATTATCGAAGTGGGCAATTTTTCAGTTGCCGAACATGGGTTGGCAAACTACCTGATTACCGCCGCTGTTGACCAGCTACATGCCACCTCCAAGCAATGGGCGGTATTCACTGTTGTTCCGATGTTGCACAATGCGTTCATCAAAATGGGGCTGAACCCGCTCGTGCTTGGCGATGCGGACAAGAACCGCCTGCCAGCCGAAGAGCGGGCGGAATGGGGCAGTTACTATGCACAAAAGCCACAAATCATGGCGGTGCGCCGCATCGAGGGATACAGCCAACACCTCTGTAGTCTTACTGTGTCACAAAGCGATCAAGGGATGCAGTGCAAGGCAAAATCGGACGAGGAAGCGCAGTTTACATGCCGGTAAATGAGCATTCCGAGTTCGATTTTAACGCCGCAATGCGCCCTTCAGCGCTTTGTGACACAGTAAGATTCGAAGGTTGGGCTACCCGAACCCAGCCGGTGTACGATGCGAAAACTGCACGTGATATTGGGGGCAGAGTGACCACATCCATCATTGATGCCATCGCCCGGCGAGGCAAAGAACAGCCCGACTCGCCCGCCTTGGTTGGCAATCAATATGCGCTCACCTATCGGGAACTCATACTCGAAATCGAGCGGATCGGCGCGCAATTGCGCGCAACTCCCGCCAGAACAATCGGATTGGCGCTGGACAACTCACCACTGTGGGCCGTTCTTGATCTGGCCGGATGGCACGCCGGCAAGCCGGTTATCCCGTTGCCGTTCTTTTTTTCGACGGAACAAATCGCCCACAGCATCCGTGACGCGGGGATTGATTGCATCTTCACCGATCAGCCGGAGCAATACCGGAAATTGCTCGAAGCCGCAGGTATCGAAACAGCGGCGGTAGTTGCGCATGGCTTGAACGGGCAATCGTTCAGCGAACTTCGCCTGCGCAACATCGCCGCAAAAACGCTGCACGCAGGCACGGTCAAAGTCACCTACACCTCCGGCACTACCGGGCATCCGAAAGGTGTCTGCTTGAGCGCCGATGCGCTGCAACAGGTTGCGTTCTCGCTGATGGATGCCACGCGCGGTAATGCGGATGACCGGCATGTCAGCGTGCTGCCGCTGTCCACCTTGCTGGAAAATATCGCCGGCATTTACGTGCCGCTGCTGGCCGGGGCAACCTGCCATTTGCTGCCGCTGGCCGAGGTGGGCTTGAGCGGCTCGACCGGACTGGACGTAAAAAAAATGCTGGCCGCGCTGATCGAATGCCGCGCCACGACCACTATCTTGACCCCGCAACTGTTGCACGCGCTGGTCGCCGCCCTCGAAGCCGGGCATCCCGCGCCGCAACAGCTACGCTTTGTCGCTGTTGGCGGCGCGCCTGTCGCCCTGCGTCTGCTGCAACGCGCGGAGGCGCTCGGCCTTCCGGTATTCGAGGGCTATGGTTTGTCCGAATGCGCTTCGGTGGTTGCGCTCAATACCGAAGCCGAACATTGTTTGGGCAGCGTCGGTAGGCCGCTGGCGCACGCGCAAGTGAAGTTCGCCGCAGACGGCGAAATTCTGGTGTCGGGCGCGACGCTGCTCGGCTACACCGGCGATACGCCGCTTCAACCCGGCGAATGCTCTACAATCAAACTCTGGCCGACTGGCGACATCGGGTATCTTGATGAACAGGGTTTTCTGCATCTCACCGGGCGCAAGAAAAATATTTTCATCACCTCGTTCGGGCGCAACGTGTCGCCGGAATGGGTGGAACGCGAATTGACGCTGCACCCGGCCATCGCCCAGGCGGCGGTGTTCGGCGAAGCGCGCCCATGGAATGTGGCGGTGATCGTGCCGCGCGGCAACACGCCGGAAGCGGTTGAAGCGGTGAATCGGGCGATTGCGGAAGCGAACAGTGTGCTGCCGGATTATGCGCGAGTAGAATGCTGGCTACCGGCGCAAACCGCGTTCCTGCCGCAGAACGGCCAACTGACCGCAAATGGTCGGTTGAAACGCGAGGCGATCTGGTCTCTGTATCAAACAGCTATAGAACAGCTCTATATTGAGGGAAAAACTGATGGCAATTTATGAGCAGTTGCTTGCCGCCACCGAGGCGGAGCGCAACGAATTGCAGAGCTTGCCGATCCTGCGCGCCGGTGCGTCCGGGCAGGTCAGCCTCGCCGCTTATCTCGCGTTCCTGACCGAGGCTTACCACCACGTCAAACACACTACGCCGCTGCTGATGGCATGCGGCTCGCGCCTGCCGGAAAAGTATGAATGGTTGAGAACTGCGGTGGCCGAATATATCGAGGAAGAGGTCGGCCATCAGGAATGGATACTGAACGACATCAAGGCCTGCGGCGGCGATGCCGAGGCGGTGCGGCGCGGCACGCCGTGCGCCGCCACCGAGCTGATGGTGGCTTACGCTTACGACACTATCGCACGGGTTAATCCGGTCGGTTTCTTCGGCATGGTACTGGTGCTGGAAGGAACCAGCGTCGCGCTGGCGACCCACGCCGGAAAAGCGCTGCAACAAAGCCTCAACCTCGGCAGCGATGCCTTTTCCTACCTGACCTCGCACGGTTCGCTGGACATCAGCCATATGAATTTTTATGAGTCGCTGATCAATCGTGTTACCGACCCTGCCGATCAGGCCTGCCTGATCCATTGCGCCAAAATGTTCTACCAACTGTACGGCGACATCTTCCGCGATCTGGGCGATCGCTTTAGGGAGGTTCCCTTTATTTCATCCCAAGTAACAACATAAATCGGGGGTAGCAACATGAACTTGTCCGGCAAACGCATCATCCTGACAGGCGCAGGGGGCGGTATCGGCTACCGCGTGGCATTGCTGCTCGCCGAAAAAGGCGCGCGGCTGGCCTTGGTCGAACGCAACGCGCAACGTCTGGAAGAAATTTGCGCCGAAATCAATCAGCGCGGCGGCTTTGCCGCACCCATTGCGCTCGACCTGTCCGCCGAGGGCGCGGCGGAGCAGGTGACAGCTTCGGCGCTGCAAGCGCTGGGCGGGCTGGATGTGCTCATCAACAATGCCGGCCTCATGGATTTCACACTGTTCGACCGCCACGACCCCAAGCGTATCGAGCAGATGATCGGTGTCAATGTTGTCGCGCCAATGCTGCTGACACGCGCCGTACTGCCGCACCTGCTGGCGCAGAACAGCGGGCGTATCGTGAACATCGGCTCTGCCTTCGGCTCGATCGGTTTTGCGCATTTTGCCGCTTACTGCGCCAGCAAATTCGCCATGCGCGGCTTCTCCGAAGCGCTGGGGCGCGAGCTGGTCGATAGCCAGGTCGGTGTCACTTACATCTCGCCGCGCGCCACCAAAACGCCGCTGAACAATGAGCTCACCACGCGGATGCTGGAAGAAACCAAAACCAATATGGACGAGCCGGAATATGTCGCCGGGCAAATCGTGCTGGCTATCGAACGGGGCTGCAAAGAACATTTTATCGGCCAGCCGGAATCTTTCTTTGCCCGGCTGAACGGCATGTTCCCCCGCCTGGTCGACAATGGCCTGCTGAAAAACACCCGCATCGCCCGTAAATATGCCGAATCCATCAACAAGTAATTTTTCACTCAAGGAGAGCTACCCATGAAAAAGTACGCATGGTTAATCGCGCTGCTGTTCGCAGCCAACAGCGCATTCGCCGAAACCGCACCGCTCGACGCAGCCATCGTAAAACTGCAACACGATTGGGCGAAAGCCAACTACCAGACACCCGAAAAAGACCGGGAGGCGGCGCTCAAAAAACTTTCCGAGGAAGCGCATCAGGTCACAGCCGCCAACCCCGGGCGTGCCGAACCGCTGATTTGGGAGGGCATCATCACCAGCACGCTCGCCAAATATCAAAGCATATTTTCGGCTGGCGGCACCGCCAAGGCTGCGCGCGACTTGTTGCTGGCTGCGGAGAAAATTGACCCCAACGCACTGGACGGTTCAGCATTGACCTCGCTCGGCAGCCTGTATTACAAGGTGCCGCGCTTTGGCTCTTTTGGCGACCATGACAAGGCGCGCGAATATCTCGAGCGAGCCCTGAAGATCAATCCGAACGGCATAGACCCAAATTATTTCTATGCGGATTTCCTGCTCGAACGCGGCGAATACGCCAAGGCGCTCGAACATTTCAGGAAGGCATTGAGTGCTCCGGCACGACCGGGCCGCGAGGACGCGGATGCGGGCCGCAAAGCGGATATTCAGGAAGGCATCGGTAAGGCAGAGAAAAAATAGCCAAGCCAGCCTGCTGCCATTGATAAAGCGTTCCCACGCTGGAGGGAAACCGGGGCGATTGCTTTTGACTTAAGGAACCGCAGATTAAATCCGTTCGCCCTGAGTTTGTCGAACCATGATCTGATTAAATCCATAATAATCTATTGGTTCAGCCAGCCCTTCGACAAACTCAGGGCGAACGGGTGATTTAATCCGTGTTCCCTTAAAGAAATTGGCACCGATATTTTTGTAATCTGGAATCCTATCCGGAACAACGAATAGGCTTTCCGTCCGGCGCATGCCAAGCCCAAATAAATGCCGCCTCTCGAAGTTGAGGCTTGAATATACCCATATTGGGTAGTAAGATGCCCGTTATGGGTATGTCAGCCAAAACTTCAGCCATCACGCCGCACACCAGCTTGTCCGCCGCGCTGTTTTCCAATACGCAGCAGCGCGTATTGGCGCTTTTATTCGGGCAGCCGCAGCGCAGTTTTTTTGCCACCGAGCTGATCGGGCTGGCCGGCGGCGGCTCCGGGGCGGTGCAGCGCGAGTTGAAGCGTCTGGCTGAAAGCGGTTTGGTGACGGTGACTCGGTTGGGCAACCAGAAGCATTATCAGGCGAATCCGCAAGCGCCGATTTTTGCGGAACTTTGCGGCATCGTGCAGAAGACGGTAGGGCTGGCGGAACCGTTGCGTGCGGTATTGATGCCGTTTGGCAAGGACATTGCAGCGGCTTTTGTGTACGGCTCGGTGGCCAAGCGCAGCGACACGGCGCAGAGCGACATTGACCTGATGGTGTTGAGTGACAGTTTGGAGTATGCCGATCTGTTCGCCGCCCTGGAAGAAGCCGCGACACAATTGGGGCGCACCGTGAATCCGACCATTTATACCCGGCAGGAATTCGCCCGGCGCATCAAGCAGAAGAATGCTTTTGTGACGCGGGTGCTGGCGCAGCCCAAGGTGTGGCTGATCGGCGGGGAAGATGAACTCGCCGCTCGATAATCTGTGCGGCCCCGGCAAGCAGTTCACAAAGTTGATTGGGTACTCCGTGCCAGAAGCGGTCGCATAGAGAGTTTTCCCATTGCGACATCCAGATCGTTTGCATTTTTCATTTATCCTTACTAAAATTGCAACTGTAAGGATTAAAGGAGATATTGATGATTACCACTGATGCAACTCTGACCAGCAAGGGGCAAACCACCATTCCCAAGGAAATCAGGGATGAGCTTGGAATGAAACCCGGAGACAGGATGACATTTACGTTGATGTCGGACGCAACCGTAGTCATGCGTGTAAAGAACAAAAGCATTTCCGATTTGGCCGGCACTCTTTACAAGAAGGGACGTAAACCTGTTCCAGTTGAGCAACTATCCCGCTAATGCTTGGCATCGACACAAACATCCTTGTTCGTTTTTTGGTGCAGGATGACGAAGCGCAGTTTGAGAAAGCTCGCAAGCTGATCAAACGTGAAGTTTCGGCGGGAAGCCGCGTGTTCGTTAACCAGTTGGTGCTTATGGAAACAGAGTGGGTTCTACGTAGCCGATACTCTGTGCCAAAGAATCAGATCGTCGAAACCATCTCTGGTTTACTGGATGCCAACGATGTCCTATTTGAAGATGAGCCCGCAATCGAAGAAGCCATTTTCATCTGGAAAGAATCCACCGCCGACTTTGCCGACTGTCTGATTGGTTCAAAGAATCGGCGGCTGGGATGTCGAGCTACGGCGACGTTTGATTTGAAGGCATCGAAACTGCCGGGTTTCATTGCCACATAGCAACCCAATGCCTGCTTCACGGCAAGTATCTTGTCAAGGTGACTGAGCGCTCCGTGCCAACAGCGGACACAGAAGTGTTTCCACTAATAAAGTTGGGTATCATGCACGTAACTTTGAATGCGGTACGAAAATAATGGAGCAACTCGCCCTAATTGAATCTAAAGATGCGCGTCGACAGCCAACGTGCGGTGACGGGGTTTTCAAATCTGCGTCTAAAGGTTTTCAACTTCAATATGAACACCTGAACGGATGCTTATATCAAGGCAATTCACTTGATTGGCTAAAATCTCTTGATACTGAAAGCGTCGATCTTGTTTTTGCAGATCCACCGTACAACATCAAAAAGGCTGATTGGGATAATTTCGATAGCCAGGAAAAATACATCGAGTGGTCTATCAAATGGATAACGCAAGCCTCGCGAGTATTGAAACCCACGGGGTCTTTATACGTGTGCGGCTTCTCGGAAATTCTTGCCGACTTGAAACACCCGGCATCAAAGTATTTCAAGCATTGCCGCTGGCTTATATGGCATTACAAGAATAAGGCAAATTTGGGCGGTGACTGGGGACGCTCACATGAGAGCATCATTCATTTCAGGAAGTCGGATGCTTCCAAGCTCAATATTGACGACGTGCGTACTCCTTACGGCGCGCATACGCTGAAATATCCTTCCCATCCGCAGGCCGAAACCAGCGCCTATGGAAAGGGTGCAAATAAGCAGCGCGATAATTGGACTCCGCACCCGATGGGAGCAAAACCGAAAGACGTGATCGACATTCCGACAACCTGCAACGGCATGGACGAAAAGACACCGCATCCCACTCAGAAACCCGAAGAGCTGGTGCGCAAGTTTGTTCTGGCATCCTCGAACGAGGGCGATCTGGTCATTGATCCGTTTTCCGGCTCTGGCACAACCGCAGTGGTGGCGGAGCAGCTCGGCAGGTATTGGATGGCTTGCGATCTTGATCCGCAATACAACCAGTGGGCAATTGAACGGCTCGAAAGCGTCAGGCGTATGACGAAAGAAGAATGGATAGCGCACGACCGGAAAACAGCGGAACGAAGGGAATCTATCCGATGAAATTTGCCGACTTGGTGAAACACGCCACAGACAAAGAACGGTTTCACAGCGTCGGGCATTACATTGATTTTTGCGCTCGTTATCTGGAATACATCGAAACCGGATTGCAAGCGCGTATCGTGTCGCAAAACGAAAGCCACTATCAATTTTTCCAGTACAAAAAAGAGGGTAGTTTCAACATCACACGACCGTTGAACTCATTGCTGATGTACGACGCTGAAAATTTTGCTCAAGCGGCAAAACAGTTCAACGCGACACTTGAGCAATTGCGGGATGGTCAGCGACCATCCGTCGATTTGCGCGAAAATCTGATTCGCACTATCTACACGCTCCAACAATCCATCGGCGCTGCGCTGGATGGATTGTCAGCGGGGAAGTCGAACCAAGCCAGAAAAGTAAACGGAGATTTGTTTGAGCGGCTTATTCGTTTGTTGATCGTGTCGCTCAACGTGGATTGCGTATCCGGGACGATGCAGGTTCCGGTAAAAGACGCGGAAGGGGTCGAGCTTTTCAAAGCCAGCTATCAACATGATTTGCTGTTGAGCAAAGACGATGAACTTAAAATAATCGGCTCGGTGAAAACCTCCAGCAAAGACCGGATCGACAAGGTCTTCATGGACAAGTTTCTGTATAACCGCCTCACCGATACTGCCCTGCCTCATATCGCCATTTTCCTGAACGATGTGCAGCGGAAGAAGGTAAAGCGAGAAAATGAATATGGGGTAAGTGCGACATTCCTGCCCGGTCATTTCAAGGCGTACACGGTCAAGTTGAATCCGTTGGACGGTGTGTATTACTGCGACATTCGCCCCAATATGGTTTCCGATGCGCTGCTTTCACAGCACATTAAAACCATCGACCACTTTTTCTATTCTGACCTTTGGGAACTCCTTGATAGGCAGGGGCAGAATCTTGATGAAATTGCCATTGCGTCACAGAAAAATGGGGATGTTGTTTGATAAAGCTGTACCGTATTTGAACGGAATGTTGAATATCGGCTTGCTATAAATTTAACTGACTGGTTTGTCCACGATGCGGGAGTTCGCCATCGTAATTTGACTGCCACATAACGGTCGCTCGCCACAGTCGGCAGCGGGTCGTTTGCTGACACCCAATCAAAAAAACAATATCGACTTCTTCTCGGATACCTCCAATTCAAGATGCACATATTTAGCCGATTTGCAGTGAGAGCACTCATTTTTGTTTGCCTGTTCGTTGCGGGTCAAACGGCGTACGCGGGCGAAAAAATTACCATTGCCGCCGCTGCCGATCTCAAATTCGCGCTGGATGAAGTGGTCGTGCTGTTCAACAAATCGCACCACGCGGATCAGATCGAGACCATCTACGGCTCGTCCGGTAAATTCCAGACACAGATACAGCAGGGGGCGCCCTATGACCTGTATTTTTCTGCCGACATCGCCTATCCACGTGCGCTGAAGGAGGCGGGGTTTGCGGCTTCCGACGCGCAGCCTTACGCGGTGGGGCGCATCGTGTTGTGGAGCGCGTCACGCGATGCGGTAAAAATGACGCTTGCCGGCCTTGCCGATCCCGGCATTCAAAAAATTGCCATCGCCAATCCCAGGCATGCGCCCTACGGCAAACGTGCCGAAGAGGCGCTCAAGGCGGCGGGGGTATGGGGCAAAGTCGAACCGAAACTGGTCTATGGCGAGAACGTGGCGCAGGCCGCGCAGTTTGTCGCAAGCGGCAATGCGCAGGTCGGCATCATCGCGCTGTCGCTGGCCATCAGCCCGGAACTGGCGAAACAGGGCGGTTATGCGCTGATTGCGGATACGCTGCACCAGCCGCTGGAACAGGGCTTTGTCATCACCAGACGCGCTGCTGACAATCCGCTGGCGCGGGAATTTGCGCAATTCATGTTAAGCCGCGAGGCGCGTGCAATTATGGCGCGCTATGGTTTTGTTTTGCCGGGTGAAGCGAAATAATTGGTAGACTTGTCATGAACCCAGATTATTCATTTGACGTAGGTCGGGCTTTCAACCCGACAAGGTTTTGTCCCCGCGTTGCGGGGATGCTGTTTAATTGACTGGATTCCGGCC
>CAZMWC010000063.1:0-9450 GCA_964569805.1 uncultured Gallionella sp. | reverse complement strand
CTCGACCCGCACACGCTGGGCATGTTGATCGCGTTATACGAGCACAAAGTGTTCGTGCAAGGCATCGTATGGAACATCAATTCGTTCGACCAATGGGGCGTGGAACTGGGCAAACAACTGGCGGGGAAAATCTTGCCGGAGTTGCGTAATGCGGGTGCGGCATCGCAGCACGATGCTTCGACCAACGGGCTTATCAATCGGGTGTGATTCAAACTGATGTGACGTAGGGGCGATTCACGAATTGCCCGTGCGATTCGTGAATCGCCCCTACCCAATACGCGTCCCATTGCCGGTTGGCTGCAAATTTATTCACCGTCACCCACCTCGCATCTACGGCCTTATCCCGCAGGGTATTGTTGGGCGTATCGTTCAATCAGCTGCTCGAATTCCTTTACCGGAACCGGTTTGCTGAACAGATACCCCTGAAAGGTATGGCAGCCGTTCAGGTCGAGAAACTCGCGTTGCTCCTCGGTTTCCACCCCTTCAGCGATGACCGCCAGATTCATGGTGTTAGCCAGGGCGACGATGATTCTGGCGATGGCCGCATCGTTGGGGTCGATGAGCACATCGCACACGAAAGATTGGTCGATCTTCAACTGGTACAAAGGCAGGCGTTTCAGGTAGGAGAGCGAGGAATAGCCGGTGCCGAAGTCGTCCATGGAGAAGCTTATGCCCCGTGCTTTCAGCGCGGTCATTTTGGCGATGATGTCACCCACATTGTCCAGCAGCATGCTTTCGGTGATTTCCAGCTTGAGTTTCGCGGTGTCTACCCCGAAGCGATCGACCAACGTCAACACCTCCTCAACGAAAGTCGGCTGGTGGAACTGCTTGGCGCTGACGTTCACCGCCAGGGTGAGATGGGCCGTTCCCGGCTGCGCCGCCCAAGCCACCAATTGCTGGCAGGCGGTTGCCAACACCCAGTGACCGAGGGGCAGAATCAACCCGGTTTCCTCGGCGAGCGGGATAAATTCGGCAGGGGACACCATGCCGCGCTCGGGGTGCATCCAGCGCGCCAGCGCTTCGGCGCCGATCACGCGGCCCGACGAACTGACTTGCGCCTGATAGTAAAGCAGGAATTGGCCTTGCCCGGAGATGGCGCGGCGCAGGTCGGCTTCGAGTACCGAGCGCGTTTCGAGCGCTGTTTGCATGACGGGATCGAAGAAGCGCAGCGCATTACGGCCGGAAGTTTTTGCTTCGTACATTGCCATGTCGGCACGTTTGAGCAACTCGTCCACGGCAACCTCGCGGCCGCAGAACAAACCGATGCCGATACTGCTGGAACTGTGGTGTTCGAAGTCCTTTAACAGATAAGGCTGGTTGAGGGATGCGCGGATTTTTTCCCCCAGTGCCGCCGCCTGGGTGGCGGCCTGTTCGACTTCCGCGCTCAACCCCTCCAGCATGACCACAAACTCGTCGCCGCCCAAACGGGCGACGGTGTCTCCCTCGCGCACGCAGTCTTGCAGGCGCCGGGCAGTTTCAACCAACAGCAGGTCGCCGACATCGTGGCCCCGGGTATCGTTGAGCGTCTTGAAATTGTCGAGGTCGATGAACATGAGGGCGGCATATTCAACGCTACGGTCGCCGGAAGCCAGAGCGTGGTTCAGGCGATCCATCAGCAAACGGCGGTTGGGCAATTGGGTGAGCGGGTCATAGAAGGCAAGATTGTGAATCTTGTTTTCATTTTGTTTGCGTAGCGTGATGTCGGAAAACACCGCGACATAATGAGTTATCTGTCCATCCGCATCGGTGACGGCGTTGACGTTCAGCCATTCCAGATAAATCTCGCCATCCTTGCGCCGGTTCCAGATTTCCCCCTGCCAGCGTTTGTCGCGGGTGAGGCTTCCCCACATGTTGCGGTAGAACACCGCATCATGCCGCCCGGAATGGAGCAGGGCGGGATTTTTGCCTATTGCCTCCTCGGCGCTGTAGCCGGTCAAACTGGTGAAGGCGCAGTTGACCCGGAGGATGCGGTTATCCCGGTCGGTAATCATGATACCTTCCTGCGTCTCGAATGCGGTGGCGGCGATACGCAGCTCTTGTTCAGTCTGCTTGCGCTCAACGAGCTCCCCCTCCAACAGCCGGTTGGCTTCCCGCAACTCGGCGGTACGTTGCGCGACTTCTTCCTCCAGATACACCCGACATTGCCCCAGCTCGGCATCGCGCAACTGGATGTATTCCAGCATGACATTGAAGGTGCCGGCCAGCGCACCTGTTTCGTCCTTCCCATGGTGCTCCACCCGCGCCGTAAAATCCTGTTCCGCGATAACGTGCTGCATTACCCCAGTCATATCCAGAATGGGGGTGACGATGATTTTCTGCAGCTTGGCAAACAGCAACGCAGCCAGCAGAAACACACCGAATGCCGTCAGGAAAATCAGCCCGATACTGCGCAGAATTGCGGCATACAAGCTGCGCGGATCAACCTCCAGATAAATGCTGCCCAGCGTGTCGTTTTTGAACAAAACCGGCTCCGCGATGGCCAGCTGGTTGATGCTAAAAAAACGGGAACCAAGCTTGACGGGTGGATTCAAAGTATCGGGTGAATGCTGGGGAGCAATGAAGCGCGCAAACTCCCTTCCCCCCTTGTCGTAAATCACCGCATCGACGATGTCCGGGTTTGCCGATAGAGCCGATAGCGTTTCCGCCGCCGCATTCCGGTCGTCGAACAGTATGGCGGGCGCGGCATTGTGGCCGATCATCATGGCGTAAGTTGTCAGATCGGACACTGTCCGGTTGCGCCATTCGGCGATGGCGTTCGCCGTCAGAATCAGACTGACGAACAGCAGCGCAAAAGCTGTGGTCAGCAAACCGATCAACAGCAGTTTGCGTTTGATGGGCGCATCGCGTAACCATTCCATCATCCTCATGGCGCTTCCTCTTGGAGGATGCGCGCCAGTTTCAGCAGTTGCGAGCTGATCTTGACCCCGGCACGCCGGGATGCTTGCTGATTAATTTCAAATCGAATTTTGCCGTTTTCCGGGAAGAAATTGAGCACCGCACCGCGCTGGGCGAACCCTTCCGTGTCACCTATCGTCAGCATACCGGTACCGCGTGAAAGAGCCACGATACGTTCGAGATGCTTTTCCGCCGGCGCGGCGATAAACAGCATGGCGCATTCGCGGGTATCCGCGTTTATGTCGAGCAGCGTCACTTCCATTTCCCGTTCATTGACCGGTTTGCCCCGGATGGTTTCCAGCGCCGGGCCAAACGGGTTGCCGCCGAGCACGCACAGGCGCAACGGTGCGCCAGCATTGACAAGCGCGCCAGTAGACGGCCACTCGACAAACCTGGCGATCTGATAAATGAACGCGGCCTTGAGCTCGTATTCGGACGGCGCGGCGTGCGCCGGTGTCAGCGCGAGCGACAGCATCAGCATCACACCGCACAACAGTTGCATAGCTGCTCTGGTGGTCGCAGAAACTATGCCTATCCGGTTTGTTGCCAAAACCAACCCTCCCGTAGGGCGGATGAGCGCAGCGTTATCCGCCGAATGGGCAACCCACATTCGGCGGAAGGCGCTACGCTTTTCCGCCCTACGAAGGCCAATGCTATGAGACCAAGCTAGCATGGCAAGGGGGTTAAAAACGCCATGTTGCCGCTCCAAAAATGCTGCGCGGAATTTCGCTGGTTCTCGGCCCCGAAGTGTTGACGAATTCTGGATGGGCGGGATCGAGCAAGTTGTGCGCCGTCAGGCCGAGTTCCAGATCGCGCTGGACGCGCCAGCCGACGCGCGCATCCAGGCGGGTGTAGGCCGGGACATTCAGGCTGGGCAGGCTGTCCACGCAATAAAGCGATGCGCTCAAATCAACTTTGGCGGTTGGCGAGTGCAGCGCGTGAAACTGGAACTGGTTCTGCGGCGACCGGCCGACCTCGCTCTCGATCGAGGTATCGTTGCTGCCCGCATCGCGGCGGATGTCCATTTTCAGCCATGACCAGGCGGCCTTGAACTGCCACTTGTCGGCGGGTCGCCAGCTTCCGCTCCATTCCAGCCCGTGGGTTGTGGCGCTGGCCCGGTTATAAAACACCAGCGGGATGACCGTGTACGCGCCTTCGACAAAATTTGTCTCGCGCTCGATGGTCATCAGATTCTTGTGCTCGCTGTAAAAGGCAGCGACATCTGTCTGCACATGATCGTTGGGCTGGATACGGTAGCCGGCCTCGTAGGAGAGTACGCGCTCGGATTGAACCGCCGGGTTGCCTTGCAGACGTGTTACGAAGGTTGTCGCAGCAGGTTTGATAACTGTGGCGACGACACTGCCATCCGTATCGGTGCGGGAAGGCGTATGCACGGCGCGCGATACCGCCGCCCAGGCGGTTTGCCGCTGGTCGATTTTCCAGCGCAGGCGCAGGTTGGGCTGAACCTCGAAGCCGGTGTAATCGTTGTGCTCGAACTTGGAACCGGCAATCAGGTGCAGGTTGTCCCTGCCACTATCCTGGCCCAGCGCGATTTCATCCTGAAAGAAAGCACTGGCAACGCTGTCCGTGCGGCTCGCTGGTGTATATGACACCGTGAAGGTGTTGTCCATCCGGTCGCGGGTCTGCCGATAACCTGCGCCCCACACGATGTCGTGCCGTTCGCCCGACAAAAAACGGTGTTGGAAGTCCAAATCATAAGTATCACGTTGCTCGCCAAGATTAAAATAGCGCCGCTCGTAGGTGTCATAGTAGAACTGCAACGCCCACTCGTCTGTGGCCGACAGCGCACTTTTCCAACGCGCCAGCAAATTGCTGCCTTTCAGGTCGATGTTGTAGCCGATGGGGGTACTGTAAGGTGATACGAGTGAAACAGCCGTACCGGTGTGGTCGGAGCCTCCGGTATAGGTATCGCCCTGCACCGTCAGCGAGTTCCCCTCGGGCAGGCTCCAGTCCGCCCGGAAACCGGCGCTGCGCAGGTCGTGCTTGTCATGCGCCTCGATACCGGAAGCCGGTTTGAAATTATCCTGGGCAGTGTCCTTGGCATAAATGCGAAAATGGCCGCTCTCGCCGATTTTCCCGCCATAGCGCACCGTCCCCTGATGCTCGTAGTTTCCGACACCACCGCTCACCATGCCGCCCTGGGTTGCCGCCGCAGATCGGGTGATGATATTGATGATGCCGGTGACCGCATTCGCGCCCCACAGCGCGCCGCCGGGGCCGCGTATCACTTCGATGCGTTCCACATCTTCCAGCACCACGTCTTGCGCATCCCAATACACGCCGGTGAAAGTCGGGGTTTGCAAAACACGGCCATCCTGCATCACCAGCAGGTTGTCGCTGTTCTTGGCGTTGAAGCCGCGGCTGCTGATCGCCCAGGTGCCACCGTCGAGGCGCGCCACTTGCATACCCGGCACCATGCGCAGCAGTTCGGGCAGGCTGGTCATGCCGGAACGGCGGATGTCCTGCCGGGTGATCACATGAATCGCGGCGGCGGTATCCTCAGCTTCTGCGGTTTGCGCGCCGCCGAACTGACCTCCACGCTCACGTTCATCAACTGTTCCAGCGAATAATCGGTGAGCGATGCGAGCGACGGAGCCGCGTCCGCTTTCGCATCGGAGGGAGCGGCGAGACCACAAATCGGATTGGACAACAGTGCTGCAAGCAGGAGCGAGCGCAGCGGTTTTCGGGAGGTTATGGCATCCATTGTTATGGGTTTTTAATATTACGGATAATTGGGGAAAAGCAGTTCGATGCCTGTCTGAATTCTATCACGCGATTGGTGGTGTGAGATACTCCAGCGCGTAACGTGCGCTGTGCGCACGACAACACCGCTCAAAACCGTGCGCACAGCAATCGCGAACGATGCGTTTCGTGCCTCAACGCATCCTACCGGGCTGATGTGACGTAGGGGCAATTCACGAATTGCCCGCACCAAATCCACGCATTACCCGGGCGATTCGTGAATCGCCCCTACCCAATACGCGTCCCCTTGCCGGTTGGCGCGATTGATGCCACATCAGCGCCGCAGGATGCGATGACCCTTCGGCTACGCTCAGGACTAAAGGCCTTGCGAACCAAATCAATCGCGAACAGTGCGCTTCGTGCCTCAACGCATTCTACCGGGCTTCTTTCTGACCAACAGGCAAATCACACCCCCGCATTTGCATCTTGCTCCAGCAGCGCGCCTATCTCTTGTAGCGACGGCAGCTCCTGCAAGGCGCGCAGATTGAGATCGTCAAGCATTTGCTTGGTGGTGGCGAACAGCTCCGGTCTGCCGGGCGTGTCGCGCGTGCCGACCACCTCTATCCAGCCACGCGCTTCCAGCGTTTTCAGGATTTGCGAGGACACGGCAACACCGCGTATTTCCTCGATGTCACCGCGCGTGACGGGCTGGTGATAGGCGATGATGGCGAGCGTTTCCAGCACCGCGCGTGAATAGCGCGGCGGTTTTTGCGGGTCGAGCCGATCCAGATAGGATTGCATTTCTGGTTTGGCGCGAAAACGCCAGCCGCTTGCCACGCGGGTCAGCTCTACGCCGCGCCCTTCCCAGTCGCGTGCCAGTTCTTCGAGCAGCGTTTCCATCTGGCGGCTATCCAGCGACACGTCGCTGAGTTTTTTCAACTCCGCGACGGGCAAGGGTTCTGTGGTGGTCAGCAGCGCGGTTTCCAGCACACGTTTAAACTGCGCGGTGTCCATTTCTCCGCCAAATAAATCGGTGTGAATCGCGTTGTCGGCCACTGCATGCGCCCCCTCTCCCTCCTTCGACAAGCTCAGGACAGGCCAAGCCTCTCCCGCGAGGGGAGAGGGGATGGTGGAATCTTCACTCTGCGGCGATGGCTCGATTTGTTCTGACATAGATACTCCCCAATGTTTCGCTTTGCTGGATTTCTACCAGATATTCCTTGGACAGTTCGAGGATGGCGATGAAAGTGACGACCAGTTTCGCCACACCGCTTTCCATATCAAACAACTGCTCGAATGCCACGTATTCTCCACTTTTCAAACAGCGCAGCACATGCGTCATCTGCTCGCGCACCGAGAGCTGTTCGCGGCGCACCTTGTGATGCGTGTTCAATTTGGCGCGCGCCAGCAACCCCATCCAGGCCTGGCGCAAGTCTTCCACGCTGACTTCCGGCAAACGTTCTTTTACAGTGCGTTCGATCAGCACCTGCACGATCTCGAAATCGCGCCCCGCTTGCGGCAGCTCGTTGAGCTTTTGCGCGGCGAGCTTCATCTGCTCGTATTCCAGCAAGCGGCGCATCAGCTCGGCGCGCGGGTCTTCACCGCCCTCCTCGCTGATCTTGGGCAGGCGCGGCAACAACATGCGCGACTTGATCTCGATCAACACCGCCGCCATCAGCAGATATTCCGCCGCCAGCTCCAGACGATGTTGCTGCATCATCTCGATGTAAGTCATGTATTGCCGTGTCAGCTCCGCCATCGGGATGTCCAGCACATCGAGATTGTGCTTGCGGATCAGGTACAGCAGCAAATCCAGCGGCCCCTGAAAATTTTCCAGCACCAGCTCCAGCGCGTCCGGCGGAATGTACAAATCCAGCGGCAATTCCAGCAGCGGCTCGCCGTGGATGCGCGCTACGGGGTGGAGCGTGAGTTGTTCGCCGCTCATTGCTTATCAGCTCTCTTCAATCGGGCGGTAGGCTTGCGTTTAACTGTTGGCGCAACTTCCGCCTCTTCCAGCGCCACCGAGACGAGCGGTGCCAGATAGTTCTCTTTGCTCACTACCGGCTTACCGCTCTTGGCTTCCAGCGCCTTGCGTGCATCGCCTGCAATAGCGCCACCTTCCTTCGCTGCCGTGCGGTTGCCAGCGAAGCCGCGCGCATCTTTGCGCCGGGCAATTTCCGTGGTGCCCGCTTCGCCCAGCATAGTAAAGATCAATTCCAGATCGGTCATGTGGTCACGCAGATTGTTGCCGGTCTTGACCTTATCCAGCCCCTTGAGACGGCTGTGCGCACCGGGCGTTACGCCGAAGGTGGCGCGGGCTATTTCGGCGGCGAGAATGGAATATTCGCGGCCTTCCTGAACACCGCGCGCTTTCCACTCGTCAGTCAAATCACCGCGCACGGCAATCGAACGCAGCCGCTTCTCGATCCATGCCTGCGGGTATCCCTTGGCCTGATACAACTCACGGGCGCGCGCACTGGCCAGTTCCGGGTTTTCGATTTCCTTCACCCGCTGGTAACCCACCTGCGCCAGCCAGCGTTTGAAAGGTTCTGCCTTTGGTGAGGGGATGGACTGGACGATGCGGAACAAGGTTTCTGTATTGGCGCAATCGGTGTCCCGCTGTTTCCCGTCCGGTGCGGTGAGTTTCAACCGTACGATTTCTTCGTACGGTTGCCAGGAACCCGCCTCTTGAGCCAGTTTTCGCTTGAGATCAGACCAGTAACGCTTGGGGGTGGCCGTCTCGGAAAGAATGCCCGCCACGTCGATAATCGAAAACCACCACTCTTCTGCGTGCCAGACACGACGGATCGCTGTTTCCTGAAAAACGGCTATATGGCTCGCTGATTCAGTTGGCTGGGCTTTCTTGCTCACGTTCGCCTCCGTTTCATCGGCTTCATTTTAACCCAAATAATCTATTTGAAAAAACTGCGTCATACCGGCGCAGGCCGGTATCCAGATGATTACAAATTCCCCACGTGAGTGGGACAACACCTTGGTTTTGTCCGCTTTGCGGAACGTTTTCTATTGCTGGATACCGGCCTGCGCCGGTATGACGGCCTAATGGATTATTTGGGTTTAACTGTAACTCAACCCCATCGCTTCGCGCACGTCACGCATGGTCTCACCGGCCAGTTTGCGCGCCTTCTCGCAGCCGTCGGCGATGATGTTGCGCACCAGCGCGGGATCATCCAGATACAGTTGCGCGCGTTCGCGCATCGGGCGCTGCTCTTCCAGCACCGCGTCGATCACCGGCTGTTTGCATTCGATGCAGCCGATGCCCGCGCTGCGGCAGCCCTGTTGCACCCATTGTTTGGTCGGCTCGTTGGAATACACATGATGCAATTGCCACACCGGACACTTATCCGGATCGCCCGGGTCGGTGCGGCGGATGCGTGCCGGATCGGTCGGCATGGTGCGGATTTTTTTGCTCACGCTGGTTTCATCTTCGCGCAGGGTGATAGTGTTGTTGTAGGATTTGGACATCTTCTGCCCGTCCAGCCCGGGCATCTTGGAAGCGGCAGTGAGCATCGCTTCAGGCTCTGACAGGATCATTTTGCCGCCACCTTCCAGATAACCGAACAAACGCTCACGGTCGCCGTGGTTCAGGCTCTGCTGCTCGTCCAGCAAGGCTTTGCCGGACTCCAGCGCCTCATCGTCGCCCTGCTCCTGGTAACGGGTGCGCAGTTCGGTATACAGCTTGGCTTTTTTGCTGCCGAGTTTTTTGACCGCCGCTTCGGCCTTTTCCTCGAAGCCGGGTTCGCGCCCATAGATATGATTGAAGCGGCGCGCAATTTCGCGGGTGAATTCAATGTGCGGCACCTGATCCTCGCCCACCGGCACCTGGGTGGCGCG
>CAZMWC010000062.1:0-9634 GCA_964569805.1 uncultured Gallionella sp. | reverse complement strand
GCATGGGCAACATCGCGCAGATCGACACCCCCTTCCTCACCGAGGGCAGCTCCGGCCTGACCTATGTGGTGGATCGCTTCAAGGGTTGGGCGCATGGCGGCCATGTCACACTGCTGCGCGGCGAACGTTCACGGCTGGCGGATTATGCCGGCGAAGTGTTGTAAACAAAAATGAGCGCTTTTGAGTCGCTCATCGTTCTGTGGGGGCAATTCACGAATTGCCCCCACAGGCCGTAGGATGGGTTGAGCAACGCGATACCCATCAATAGAAATTACGCCGAAGAGTGTCGCGTTGCTCAACCCATCATACATTTTTTGGCTCCGGCTGGTCCGGCCTAGGCAAACCACATGAAACTGCTATTTGATCTATTTCCCGTCCTGTTGTTCTTCATCACCTTCAAATTCCAGGGCATCTTCGCCGCAACCGCAGTTGCTATCGGAGCCACCGTCGTACAGATCATCTGGACAAAATACCGGCACGGCAAAGTCGACACCATGCTGTGGGCAAACTTTGCCATCATCGGCGTGTTTGGCGGCGCGACATTACTGTTGCACGACGAAACTTTCATCAAGTGGAAACCGACCGTGCTGTACTGGCTGTTCTCCGTGGTATTGCTGCTCTCCAGCATACTGTTCAACAAGAATCTGATCCGCCTGATGCTGCAGGAGAAGATCGCCCTGCCGCTGCATGCCTGGCAACGGCTCAACTTGAGTTGGAGCCTGTTCTTTGCCGTGCTGGGCTTCATCAACCTGTATGTGGCCTTCAACTACACCACCGACGAATGGGTAAATTTCAAACTGTTCGGCTTCACCACGCTGATGGTAGTGTTCATCCTCGGCCAAGGTGTATGGCTGGCAAAATACATAGATGAGAAAAAGGAGTCGAATTGATGTGGTATGCAATCATCGGGCAAGATGTACCCGGGAGTCTGGACAAACGCCTCGCGGCGCGCCCCGCGCACTTGGCGCGGTTGCAAGCGTTGCAGAATGAAGGGCGCTTGCTGCTGGCCGGCCCCTTCCCGGCAGTGGATGCCATTGATCCGGGCGTGACCGGTTTCACCGGCAGCCTGATCGTGGCGGAATTTGCTTCATTGCAAGCCGCGCAGGAATGGATGGAGGCCGACCCATATGTCGCCGCCGGCGTATACGCACAGATCAGTGCGCAACCATTCAGAAAGGCATTCCCCGCATGAACCGCACCCTCTCCCCAACCCTCTCCCGCAATGCGGGAGAGGGAGCAAACGATCGCTGTGCGAATTTCGTAACTATCGCCAACATACAAACTCGCCTCGCCGCGCTCGACCCCGTTTCGCTGGAAATCATCGACGACAGCCACAAACATGCCGGCCATGCCGGCTCACGCAGTGGCGGTGGGCATTACGCGCTGCGCATTGTCTCAATGCGGTTTGCCGGGAGGAATACAATGTCCCGCCACCGTATGATATATTCCGCGCTCGGAGATATGATGGGACGCGAAATACACGCACTCAACATACTGGCACATACGCCGGATGAAATAAATTTCTAATTCCTAAATTTTTAAAGAGGACCAGCAATGTTGAAAACAGATAAATATGTAATGCTGAAAAACGTGGGCACCTTGGCGATTCTGGCTGCGCTGGCGAGTAACCCGGCTTTTGCGGAAGACAAGTCTGCGGCCTTGGTGAACGGTGTTTCCATCCCTCAATCACGCATTGATTTGCGCGTCAAAGCGGCTGCCGCACAAGGACAGGCAGACAGCCCTGAATTGCGCAAGGCGATCCGTGAAGACATGATCAACCTTGAAGTGATGGCACAGGAAGCGGTGAAACTTGGCCTGAATAAAAAGGATGAAGTGTTGCAACAAATCGAACTGGTCAAGCAACAAGTGCTGGTCGGTGCCTTCGTGCAAGACTACGCCAAGAGCCACCCGATCAGCGAAGATCAACTCAAGCAGGAATATGACAATCTGAAGAACCGACTCGGAAACAAGGAATACAACGCGCGCCACATCCTTGTGGGAACCGAAGCCGAAGCCAAGTCCATCATCGCGCAACTCGGCAAGAAGGTGAAATTTGAAAAACTCACCGAAAAATCCAGAGATGCCGGTTCAGCTCAACAAGGCGGCTCATTAGGTTGGGCGGTACCAAGCAATTATGTTCCGCCCTTCGCCGATGCACTGTTAAAACTGAAAAAGGGCGAATACACCAAAGAACCGGTGCAATCCCAATTCGGCTGGCATGTCATCAAACTGGAAGACACGCGCGACCTGAAACTGCCGCCATTTGAAGAACTCAAACCGCAGTTGCAACAACGCCTGCAACAGCAATCCATCCAAAAGACGATTGCAGATTTAAAAGCAAAAGCCAAGATTGAATAGTTTGTAGCCCTACAAAAAAGGGGATGCGGTCGGCCGAACTGCCCAAACAAAGTGTGACAATAACAAAATGCCCTCCAGTTTATGGAGGGCATTTTTTTGGCACAATCGGCAACGAGATGT
The DNA here is from genome assembly GCA_964569805.1 of uncultured Gallionella sp. Lineage (GTDB taxonomy): Bacteria > Pseudomonadota > Gammaproteobacteria > Burkholderiales > Gallionellaceae > Gallionella. Next base: position 7,156 of record CAZMWC010000062.1, on the reverse strand, counting down.
TCGGCGTTCTGGCCTTACCATTCTTGTGTCAACTTGTATTTCTCTGGCAGCAAATTGATGATTTCCCTTTGCACCATAATGTTGTGTTCTTCGTAAAGCGCGTTGCCGCATAAAGATAGTATTTCGTCGAAGTCATCCAGAACTTTTTCGCCCTGCCATACCCATTCGACAGGCAAGCAAATGCCAAGGCCGCTTTCATTCGGATAATCGGACCGAACAACGCCTACGGCTTTGATATGCAGACTGGATTTTGGTGTGCAGCGTTTGATGAAAACGATGTCTTCATTCCTGATGGCCGAGACGATACTGTGCAAGTCCGATTCTCCATCCGGCGAATGTGGGTAGCATACGATGCCCTTGTCGATAAAGCCTTCAGCATTGTGCTCCTCAATTCCGAAAATTGCTGCCATTGCTCACTCCTTCTTTTCATGCCGCAAAATACTCAACATAATTCAAAGGTCATGCAGTTAGCCTTGTTTTGCACCATCCCTACCTGGACACTTTCCGCCATGCATTCGAGGTCATTGTTAAACTTGCAGCCGGCGGTCTTGCAGGCACCGATGCCAGCAATCTGATCGACCGACTTGGCGTGTCGCGGCCCCGTCATGAAGGTATCGCAGTCAGGGTGTATCGAGTCGCCGATGGAGATGGCGCGGGCATGACAACTGCTGCTGGTGTTATATACGCAATCGCTTGCCATGCACTCCTTAACAACAGGCATTTCAAGGCAAATAGTTCTCATGGCATGTTCTCCTTTCAGGTTATTGGCTACGGGGCTGGTCTAGCAAAAACCAGCCTCGCTTCAGCAAGCTTCAACTACCGGAAAATACTATTCCCCGCATGCAAAAAGCGCTATCAGTGTTTGCCTGATTATGATGCAAGGAGACAGGGAAAATTATTATCAGAGTTTGTCTGGCCATTTCGCAAATATTTTTTTGGGTAATCTCCAACAAACTTCTGTAAGGCAATCACCAATAGAGAACTTCCCCTTTCTCTTGCGCCATTTTCAGACAAACACTGATACCAAATACGCGCGCAATGGAGCATTATCAGCTGCGCTAAATTCCGTCCTTCTTTGATTTAGACCATTTGGCGTTTTTCGATGTGTTTCTAATCTTACTGTGTCAAGAAGCGATCAAGGGATGCAGTGCAAGGCAAAATCGGGCAAGGAAGCGCAGTTTACGTGCCGGTAAATGAGCATTCCGAGTTCGATTTTAACGCCGCAATGCGCCTTTCAGCACTTCTTGACACAGTAAGACTAAATAGTAGTTCGCAGGCTTCTCATCGCTTGTTCCACTTCAAGGAGAAAATAATCATGCGCACACTAAAATCACTCGCTGTATTACTTGCTTTCGGCTGTTATATTCCTTTTGCGCTTGCCGCCGAAGCTTCAGTCGCTATTTCCTCACCAGCCGATGGCGAAAAATTAAGCCGGACGGCGAAAACATTAATCAACTATGAGGTAACACCCGGACCGCAAGGCGACCATACGCACCTCTATGTGGACGGCAAGGAAGAAAAGGTTTTACGCCAGTTAAAAGGCAACCTAACGCTGGAACCGATGGCACCGGGTAAACATGAAATTTGTATCAAGATAGTAAACAAGGGACATACCCCGATCGGGGTGCAGAAATGCCTCATGGTCAGCGTGGAATAGCCGCATGTACAGTGTGCCACTCCGTCAAGACAATAATGCATCAAGTTTAAAAGGGTAAGCCATCGCCGGGCGCGGCACAACAGCCGCAAATACAGTTCGACTCCGAACCTTTCAAAACGATTCGAACCTTATAGTCGGTTGAAACTGCTATAGCTAAACAGCTAGAAATACAAATTCGAACACGCCCCCCCTTTAGGGAACCTCTATAAATTCACTTTTGCGGGATGAAACGCAAGGAGCCGCGCAGCGAATGGCGAGACATATCAAATGGATAGGCGAGGAATGAGCGAGCACGCGACGCAGCGGTTCGCCCGCAAAATGAATTTACAGAGGTTCCCTTTAATTATGGGTGTCACTTGCCATGGCCGTTAGAGCCTGCTGGAACAGGCCCTTGGCCGGGCATCTGAAATACGCAGTCGCCGCACCGAATACCTTGTCCGCTTGCGGGCGAGCGTTGGCCGGGTTCGGTTCATCGAGCCTTTTTAATCTGCACACAAGGAGAAATAATATGAAAAAGAAATTCGCAATGATGCTGGGCAGCAGCCTGATCGCAGCCGCCTTCGCCATGCCCGTCCAGGCCGATCGCCATGACAAGATGGATAAAGGCAGGATGGGCATGATGGAAGGCGAGTGCATGATGGATATGGCGGGCATGCGCGGAAACTGCATGATGATGGGTGCCCACAGCATGACCGGCATGGTCGACATGATCGATCACAACAAGGGCATGCTGACGCTGAAACACGGCGTGGGCGACATGAAGCTGCATTTCCCGCCGGGCGCGATCAAGGATCTGAAGAACGGCGACACCATCACGGTCAATCTGGGGTTCACCAAGGGCAAGCCAGGCATGATGAAATGACCCGCCTCCGACGGGAGCAGCCGGGGCTGGCCGCAAGCCAGCCCCGGTTTTTTGTGGTCGCGAATATGAAACATGGATATACAGGATGAAAACCCGAACTTGACCCCTTTAGCTTGAGAGGGTATGCGCCACTTCTAAACGTGGCCTGCGACATTGCGAAATATTGCGAGCCCGGCCCGTTTGGTTTTGCGAAGCGTCAGCGGCGTGTCTCTGCAACCGGGCATACTGTCCGCATGAGCTCCCTCGCATTCCTTGGTGTAAAATTCAAGCCACAACGTCAACGCCGTGGAGAACAGACCATGAATCACCCGATCACTTTGCCGCAGGCAATCATTAAACGCTTGGAAAAACTATCTTCCGGCTCAAGGCGCACTCCGGAGGCGATCATCAAGCAGGCCATCACCGAAAAGCTGGACTACGAGGAATGGTTCGCAAAACAGGTGGCTGCGGGCATGGCCGACGAAAAGGCCGGACGCGTCCATGGCAAAGAGCAATTCTGGGCGCAACTCTCAAAGGCGAGAAGTGAGCGCAAGAAAGCAGCTTGAGTTCGCCGCGCGCGCATTTCAGCACATCGCCGCCGCCGAGAAATTCATTTCAAGGGAAAATCCTGCCGCAGCCCGAAAGGTGGCAGAGGCTATCTACAAGACCGCCGAGAAACTTGAAACATTCCCCGACATTGGCAAGCCGGGCAGGGTGTCCGGCACCCGCGAGCTGCCCTTGACCAAATATCCCTACACCCTCGTTTATCGTGTCAGGCCATCCAAAGTCATTATCTATGCCGTGATGCACCATGCGCGGAAATACCCATAAGTCATCGCCGAACGCGGCACAACAGCCGCAAATGCAGTTCGACTCCGAACCTTTCAAAACGATTCGAACCTTATAGTCGGTTGAAACTGCTATAGCTAAACAGCTAGAAATACAAATTCGAACACGACCCCTTTAATTTGGGTCGAGGCTGTTGTAGAAATCGGAAAATTGGACGGGCATTATGATTGTCGAATAACTTGGGGTTAATCATAATGCAGGAGGTTTTTGGGGATAGACGGCTCTTTTCCATCCAGCAAATCGCCCAGCACTTTCAGAAATTCATCGGCAGACGGCGGGCAACCCGGCAGGTAGTAATCGATGCGCACCACTTCATGCAACGGATGCACTTTGTCGAGCAACAGCGGCAATTCCACATCATCCGGAATTTGTGGATTTACCACACCAACCCCATCCAGATAGGTCTCTTCCAGGCATTCGCGCAACTTGAAATGGTTGCGCATGGCGGGGATGCCGCCATTGATGGCGCAGGCGCCGACTGCGATGAGTATCTTGCAGTTGTCGCGGAATTCGCGCAACACGCGCACATTGTCGGCATTGCACAGGCCACCCTCGACCAGTCCGATGTCACATGGTGCGCACTGCTTGATGTCGGTAAACGGTGAACGGTTGAATTCGACGCGTTCCAGCAGCGCCACCAGCCGCTCGTCCATATCGAGAAAGGACATGTGGCAGCCGAAGCAACCGGCCAACGAGGTGGTGGCGATTCTGATTTTTGCGCTACTCATCGAGAGTGCTTTCTTTGGAAAGAATCACCTGCTCCAGACCGGGTTCGCCGACACGGTGCAGGTCGAAGGTGCGCCGGCCTATCGGCACTTTATAGCCATGTTCCTTGATCAGAATCGCGCCCACCGGGCAGATGTGGACAGCCATATCGCCCGTTTCGAGATCGCTGTCCGCCAGCTTGCCGCTGGATGAATTCACGATCAGGCGCGCATTGATGCCCCGCCCGCCGATGGCAAACACATTTTTGCCGTCCACATCGCGGCTGGCGCGCACGCATAATTTGCAGAGTATGCAACGGTCGCGGTCCAGCATGACCGCCGGATGCGAGGCATCCACTTCGCGGTGCTGGAAGAACTGGGGGAAATGCCCATCCAGCATCCCGAGGTGATAAGCCACGGCTTGCAACGTGCAGTTGCCGGTCTTCTCGCAGGAGGGGCAAATATGATTGCCTTCGATGAACAGCATCTGCGTGAGGGTTTTGCGCGCCTCATTCAGTGCTGGCGTATTGCTACTGACTTGTTGTCCGGCTGCCGCAGACGTGGTGCAGGATGACATGCTTCTGCCGTTGACTTCGACGGTACACAGCTTGCAACTGCCATGCGGAGCGAGTCCTGGGTGATGGCATAAATGCGGGATATAGACATTGGCGGCAAACGCCGCATCCATGATGGTCTGCCCCGCTTCGAACGGGATTTTCTGCCCGTCGATGGTGATGGTGTTTTGTGTTGCATCTGTGCTTATTTTTGCGCTTTTCATTTCAGGTGAGCCTCGGCATCGTCACGGTGCGTTATCCGGCGCGCTTCTTCGAGTGCCGCATCCAGATTGAAATCCGGTTCGAATTCGTGATGCACCAGACGCTGCTCAAACATTTGCGGGAAATGCTGTAAACCATTCAGAACAGGGTTGGCGGCGGTCTGTCCTAGGCCGCAATGCGAGTGGTGTTTGACTAACGCGGCCACCTGTTTCATTTCATTCACGTCATAAGCCGTGCCGTGGCCACCGACGATTTTGTCCAGACTATTCTTGAGCAGTGTCGTGCCTACCCGGCAAGGCGTGCAGAAGCCGCAACTCTCATGTGCGAAGAAGTGGGCAAAATTTCTGATGATGCCCAGCAGGTCGCGCCCCTGACCAAACACCATGAACGAGCCGCCGGTGGGCAGGTCTTCGAAACCCAACCTGCGCTGGAATTCAGTTGGCCCGATCAGCGTCCCGGAAGGCCCGCCAACCTGTACCGCCTGTATCTCTTTTGCACCACAGTCATCCAGAACCTGCTGGATGGTGACACCGAATGGGTATTCATAAATGCCCGGTGCTGCGCAGTCGCCGCTGATACTCAATATTTTGCTGCCTGTCGATTTCTCTGTACCCAACATATGAAACCACGCACTGCCACGCAGGGCGATATGTGCTGCGGCGGTAAATGTCTCGACATTATTGACCACGGTGGGTTGGCCGAGATAGCCGTGCGTCACCGGAAACGGCGGGCGCACGCGCGGCACGCCGCGCTTGCCTTCCAGCGATTCGATCAGCGCCGATTCCTCACCGCAAATGTAGGCTCCTGCACCTGTCACGATCTCAATGTCAAAATTTAACCCCGGCTGGCCGAGAATATTTGTACCCAATAAACCCGCCTTGCGACGGCGCGCCAGCACATCTTGCAACTGCGGCAACAAGCAGCGGTATTCGCCGCGCAGATAAAGAAAACCCCGCGCCGCGCCGACTACCAGCGCGCACATGGCCATGCCCTCGAATACCGCATCGGCATGACTGTGCAACAGAACGCGATCCTTGAATGTTCCCGGCTCCCCCTCGTCGGCATTGCACACGACATAATGCGCATCACCTCGAGCTTCGCGGCAGAACTGCCACTTCATGCCGGTGCTGAATCCCGCACCACCGCGCCCGCGCAACTCCGATTGGGTGATTTCGGTCAGTGTGGCATCCGCGCCGCGCGCCAATGCAGCACGCAGTCCCGCGCCAGCCGCAAAATCGTCATCAAGCAACAGGCCGCGCTTGCGGACATTGTCGCCCACGCGAAACCATTCGGCAGGCCAGTCCACCAGTGGCACTTCAGCCGCAATCAGGTCAGCCATGTTTTCAATCATGGCTGCATCAAGGCGGACTATTGGTACACCATTCACCAGCAAGCTCGCACCGTGATCGCACATGCCGATACAGGAAGTAGTATCTATGCTGACCAGACCGTCAGCACGGGTCTTGCCGGCAACCACACCTAGCAACTGGCATAGCATCTGCCGCAATCCTTCATTGCCGCAACTGGTGCAGTTGCTGAACAGGATGTTGTATTGTCCGCGCGGAGTTTGGTGAAAAAAGGCGTAAAACTCGACTACCGATTCGACGTGGCTGATCGGTAAACCGAGTTGCGTGGCAACCTCGCAAACCGCCTCGCGGGAGATATGCAAGAACTGCTGCTGAACAGCAAACAACACATGCAACAGGTGCGGGGATTGGGAGGCCGCTTCCGTAATGGCGGCACGAAGTTGTCCGACGGTGTCCGTATGATCAGAATTCATGGGTTGTGCATTGTTTTGCGTTTTTATCCCAGCCAAGTGATTTCACCCGAAATTGTCGGCCAGATTATGGGCAGTTTGTAGCCAAAATGCCATCGCTGGTATACGTCCTACGCATGGTGTTGGATTATGTCGCAGTGCGTATAGTGCACGCTAACGATAGAATTACCAATACTTTATAAATACCCCCCATTTGCTGCTGCCGAACAGATGTGGCGGCGGGAGGAATGGTATGATTCGCGCCTTGTCCGGCCGGACGGAACTATTCTGGGCTGAAGTATTTCAAGTTGAACGAACACATGATGGATAATTAAATGAAGAGCAGTGAGATACGCCAGAAGTTTCTGGATTTTTTCGCCTCCAAAGGCCACACGATAGTAGCTTCCAGTTCGCTGGTGCCGCACGAAGACCCGACGCTGTTGTTCACCAACGCCGGGATGAACCAGTTCAAGGATGTGTTCCTCGGCTTCGACAAGCGCCCCTATACCCGCGCCGCATCGTCGCAGAAATGCGTGCGCGCCGGCGGCAAGCACAACGACCTTGAGAACGTCG
>CAZMWC010000061.1:9358-10093 GCA_964569805.1 uncultured Gallionella sp. | reverse complement strand
GTGCTGTACGACCTGCTGGGACGGTTTCACGATCACGACATGCGTGTCGTCACCGTGCAGCAATTCATGCGGCGCTACCATGTCGATGCCAGACAGGCCGAGCGTGTGGCAACACTGGCGCAATTATTTGCGCGACAATTTCTCGGCACGGAAATCGACGAGGCGGCGTGGCAGATGCTTGAGTGGGCGGCACGGCTGCACGAAATCGGCATCAGTGTCGCGCACAACGGCTATCACAAACATACCGCCTACATCCTCGCCAATGCCGACATGCCGGGCTTTTCGGCCAAAGAACAGGTGCGCTTGAACCTGTTCACGCTGGCGCAACGTGGCAAATTGGACAAGATACAGGGCCGGGTAAAAACACTTGAAGATGGTGTGTTCATCATGAGCCTGCGCCTCGCTGTGCTATTCCATCGCAGCCGCAGCGACAGTTCGTTGCCGCCATTGCAAGGCAGCTTCAGCGGCACCAGGTTCCACCTCTCGATAGATGCGCGCTGGCTGGCGCAAAATCCGCTGACCGAAGCCGCGCTGCTTGAAGAGGCGAAGCAGTGGAAGGTGTTGGGAGTGAGTATGCAGATCGTGGCGGATTAACCCAAGGGCACCTCTAAAAATCCAAATTTTAGTTGCGACATAACCTAAAGGTTAGTCTTCACTGAAACTACGTTTTGTCGCAATACTGCGTTACTCACAAAAAATTACTTATATGGACGCCTCCCGGTTTGGCAAGAGAAT
>CAZMWC010000061.1:0-9348 GCA_964569805.1 uncultured Gallionella sp. | reverse complement strand
ATTACTCCTTACATATCAGATATATGCTGCGTCGCAATTTTTTGCTCGCGCCTTGTCTTGCTTAGAGCTTTGGATTTTTAGAGGCACCCCAAAGCCGGGCGAGCCGGAGCCAATAAGAGTCGCACGCGGAGGCGCGGAAAAAACAAAGGTGTAGGGGCAATTCACGAATTGCCCGGGCGATTCGTGAATCGCCCCTACTTAATGTTTCTCGTGATGCCCGCCAAACTCGAAGCGCAGTGCGGAAAGCAATTTGTCCGCATAATCTTCTTCTCCGCGCGATGAAAAACGGCTGAACAGGGCGGCGGTCAACACCGGTGCCGGGGTGCCGGATTCGATCGCCGCGATGCTGGTCCAGCGGCCCTCGCCGGAATCGGATACGCGCCCGCTGAAATTCTTCAAATCCGCGTCGGCTTGCAACGCATGCGCGGTCAGGTCGAGCAACCACGAACCGACCACGCTGCCGCGCCGCCATAATTCTGCGACTTCGGCGACATCGATGTCGTAGCGGAAAGCCTCCGGTTCGCGTAGCGGTGTGGTTTCCGCATCCACCTGACGGTCAACGCCGCCGACATTGGCATGACGCAACAGATTGAAACCTTCGGCGTAGGCCGCCATCAGGCCATATTCGATGCCGTTGTGCACCATTTTGACAAAGTGCCCCGCGCCCGCCGGGCCGCAGTGCAGATAGCCTTCCTCGGCGGTGTTCGGTGTGCCGCTGCGCCCGTCGGTACGCGCCGCCGTGGCAACCCCCGGCGCGAGTGCGGCAAAAATCGGTTGCAGCCGCGAAACCGCCGCCTGGCTGCCGCCTATCATCAGGCAATAACCGCGTTCCAATCCCCACACGCCACCGCTCACGCCGACATCGACATAGTGGATCGATTTGGGTGAGAGTTGTTTGGCGCGCAGAATGTCATCCTTGTAGTAAGAGTTGCCGCCGTCGATCAGGATATCGTCCGCGCCCAGCAGCGGGGTCAGCTCGGCGATGCTGGCATCCACAATGGCTGCCGGCAACATCAGCCAGACCGCGCGCGGCGCGGCCAGTTCTGCCATAAAATCCGCTAGGCTGGCAGTGGCGGTTGCGCCCTCCTGCGCCAATGCCTGCACCGCTTCCGGGCTGCGGTCGAATACCACACACTGATGCCCGGCACGTTGCAAACGGCGCACCATGTTCGCGCCCATGCGACCCAACCCTATCATTCCGATTTGCATTTTCGTTCTCCCTTGTTGTTAGCTTCAAATGTTCGGCAGCGCCGCGCGATCGAGATGCCATTCGGCATCCACCACGCAGGATGCGGGCAGCGGTTTGCCATGTGACATGTCTGCCAGCGCTTTCTGTTTCGCTGCTCCTGCCGTCAAAAATATTTTTTGCCGTGCCGCATTCAGTGTGCTCATGCCCAGCGAAACCCGTTCTGCGGGGAGCTTGGGGGCATTGAATACCGGCACGACCGAAGCCGCGCTCAATGTTGCCGGGTTGTCTGGGAACAGGCTGGCGGTGTGCCCGTCCTCGCCCATGCCCAGCAGGATCAGATCGAGCCGAGCGATATTCTTCAGCACGCCCGCATAAGCGGCGGCGGCAGCTTGCGCGCCCAACTCGGCGGGAATGATGTGGATATTGGCTGGCGGGATGCGGATATGCGCCAGCAGGGTCTCGCCGATCATGCGGTCATTGCGCTGAATATCGCCACGGGGCAGGCAGCGTTCATCACCAAAATAAATTTGTACGCGCGCCCAGTCAATAGCGAGGTCGCGCAGTTTTTCATAGCAACGGCGCGGCGTTTCACCGCCCGCCAGAACCAGATGGAATACGCCGTGCGCGGCTATCGCCTGTGCTGCCAGTGCGGTGATGCGTTGCGCGACTGCGGCGCTCAACGCTTCGATGTCTTCATGCACGAAGATGTTTTGCGCATTGGGCAAGTTCAGCACATTCATGCTAAAAACGCAGTTGAGGGGCACGTAGGTGCGAATTCATTCGCACCTACAAAAACAATGCAACGGCGTGAATAAATATAGCTTTCATTATCAACTATGTTTTTCGGGTTCATGCTGTTACTCCGGCAAGTTGCGCGGCACGCAAAGCCGCGCCGAACAGCGCGGCGCGATCGTTCAATATCACCCTGACCGGCATGGCTTCAAGCAATGGGCGCATCCGGCCTTTGTCGAGGAATGCTTCGAGAAATGCGCCGTGTTGCAACAGCGGCAGAATTTTTGGCGCAATGCCGCCGCCCACATACAGGCCGCCGCGGCTCATCACCTTGAGCGCGAGATTGCCTGCTTCCGCGCCATACAGGCGCACAAACAGATTCAGCGTTTCGATGCAGATTTCATCGCGGCCGGCCAACGCGGCATTGGCAAGAGCTGCCGCCGCATCATCGCCGCGCATTTCTTCCAACAACCAGGGTGGCGTGACAGCATGGCGGTGAGCGCGCATAAATTCGTGCATGCTCAACAAGCCCATGCCGGATACCACGCGCTCCCAGCTGACATGTTGATGTTGTTGCTGGAGATGGCGGAGAAAAGCGATTTCCAATTCGTCGCACGGACTGAAGCTGGCATGGCCGCCCTCGGTGGCAAACGGATGGTGATGTTGGCCGTCCCAATACAAGCCCGCCTCGCCCAAACCTGTGCCTGCCGCAATCACGGCAGCGTTGCCGCTACCATCCGACGTGCCCGCTTGCAACGTCAGCAAGTCATCTGCGCCCAGCGCTGGTAGCCCATAGGCGGTTGCTTCCAGATCATTGAGCAAGGCGCAGCGGATGAAACCAAATCGCTGTTGTAACGCGCCGGCATCAATGCGCCACGGCAGATTGGTGGTTTGCGCCACCCTGTCCTGCACCTGTCCGGCGATGCCGAAAGCGGCATATGCGGGGGGTGTGATGCCGGTCAAAAAATCATCCAGCAACGATTCAAATGCTGCGTAATCACGGCTTGGATAGTCGGCCTCACGCTCGATACGCACCCGGTTGCCGCAGACCCCGGCAATGGCAAGCCGCGTTTTGGTTCCGCCGATGTCACCCGCAAGAAAAATCATGAGCTGATCGCCTGATGGGCAATTGAAAGTGTTGGACGGATAGTGGTTTCACTCCCTCTCCCCTTGCGGGAGAGGGGTGGGGGAGAGGGGTGATACAGTCACTGCTGCCATGACAGTCACCAACACACCATCCAAATTACCCATGATTTCGTTATTCCAGAACCGCATCACTTTGAACCCTCGCTCACGCAGCCATGCATCTCGTTTTTCATCATGGGGCGTATCGTTATGTTGCCCGCCGTCTGCCTCCACGATCAGGCGTGCTCCAAAATGCACAAAATCAACCACGTAAGTACCAATCGGTTGTTGGCGTCTGAATTTCTCGCCATTCAGTCGATGTGCCCGCAAACGTCGCCACAGCTTGTTCTCGCTTTCGGTCATATGGCATCGCAAGTGCTTGGCGAATTGACGTTGCTCCATTACCCCTCTCCCCCACCCCTCTCCCGCAAGGGGAGAGGGGCTTTGGTTTAATGCCAAACTCTTTTAAATGCACCCGCTACAAGCTCAAATTTTCCCATGCTCAATACGCCTGCAAATCGGCACCATCCAGATTCAGCGAATGACGCCAGAACTGGTCGTCACGGTCGAACAGGCGGTAGGTGCCGCGCGGCCCCCAGCTGCCTGCCTGATAACCGTTGATGAAGTCGCGCTCCATCGCCCACACCTTGATGATCGGATCGACCACGCGCCATGCCGCTTCCACTTCATCGATGCGCAGGAACAGCGAATGGTCGCCCTGTATCACGTCCAGCAGCAGCCCCTCGTAAGCATCGTAATCATCGTCGCTATGTTTGCGGTAAGTGGCATCCAGGCTAATGGCGCGAGTGTGCAGATCCAGCCCCGGCACTTTGACCTGCATTTCCATTTTCATGCAGTCGTTGGGCTGGATGCCCAGCATGATCCAGTTTGGCTGCGGCGGGCCGTGGCGCGTGTGGCGCAGCAAATCCTGCGGCGGGCTCTTGAAACGGATGCAGATGGCTGAACTGCCTTCCGCCATGCGCTTGCCGGTGCGCAAATAGAACGGCACGCCGGCCCAACGCCAGTTGTCGATGAACAACTTCAATGCCGCATAGGTTTCCGTGGTGCTATCCGCCGCCACGCCCGGCTCTTCCAGATAACCGGGAACGGTCTTGCCGTCGATGGTGCCGCCGGTGTACTGGCCGCGAAATGCATGGGCATGCACCGAGTTCTGCGTGATCGGGCGTATCGCTTTCAGCACTTTCACCTTTTCGTCGCGCAAATGTTCGGCGGACATCGTTACCGGCGGCTCCATCGCCACCAGTGCGAGCAATTGCAGCAAATGGCTCTGGATCATGTCGCGCAGCGCGCCGGCTCCTTCGTAATAATCGGCGCGCCCTTCGATGCCCAGCGTTTCGGAGTGGGTGATTTGCACATGGTCGATGTAATGGTGGTTCCACAGCGGCTCCAGCAGCAGGTTGGCGAAGCGGAATACCATCACGTTCTGTACCGTACCTTTGCCGAGGTAATGATCGATGCGGTAAATCTGCGGTTCATTCAGATGGCGGTACAAGCTGCTTTGCAAAGTTTGCGCGCTCAACAGGTCGTAGCCGAAAGGCTTTTCGATCACTATACGACGCCAGCCATTTTTTTCCTGGAGCAGCCCCGCACCGCCAAGCTTGTCCACAATGGCGGGAAACTCGGACGGGCGCACCGACATGTAATAAATCACGTTGGTAGGGAAATCCGGGTTGTGCTCGATCAGCTGTTGCAAGCGCAGATAGGCGGCATCATCGCCGGGCGGGCTGGCATGGTAGTGCATGCGTGCACAAAAGCGTTGCAGCGCCGACTGGTCTACGCCCTGCGGGTAGATCGGCTGCAACATTTTTTCGACCTCACCTATCCATTCCTCGCGCCCTCGTTGCTCGATGCCGCAACCGAGAATGACCATGCGCTCCGGCAGCCGTTTTGACATTTCCAAGCGGAACAATGCGGGAATCAATTTGCGCCTGCTCAAATTGCCGGCAGCGCCGAATATCATCAAGGTGCAGGGTTCAAGTGTTTTCATGGAAACCTCAATTGATCCGTTCGTGTTGGAAAAGCGTAACCGTGCTTATCCGGTTGTTTCCCAAAATAACACCTACAGAAACCCATACCGCATTGCGTACGTTCAGCTATTTTGGGAGCTAACCGGATGAGCACGGGCGTAGCATCTTGTACCGCCGCCGGGGATTATATGCCTTAATTCATCGGTACAGCGAACAGGAACTTTTTAAAAAACAGGGCTATACTGCCCGTTCACAGAGGAGGAATGCCATGCCGAAAGCAGCAAACAATTCCCAACATGCGCCGCTCAATCTCAGTCTGGATGCTGTCCAGCAATCGCTGACCAATCACCTCATTTTTTCCGTCGGCAAAGACCCCATTACCGCCACCAACCGCGACTGGTTCTTCGCCCTCGCCAAAGTCGTGCGCGAACGTTTGATCGAACGCTGGATGGACACCATGCGCCGCTATTACGACAACGATGCCAAGCGGGTGTACTACCTGTCGATGGAATTCCTCATCGGCCGCAGCCTGATGAACAGTGTGCTCAATATCGGTTTTCTGGATGAAGTGCGCCAGGCCTGTGTCGAGGCAGGAATCGAACTGGATGGCGTAAAAGAACTGGAATTCGATGCCGCGCTCGGCAATGGCGGATTGGGGCGGCTGGCGGCGTGTTTTCTCGACTCCATGGCAACCATCGGTCTGCCCGGTTACGGCATGGGTATCCGCTACGAATACGGCATGTTCAACCAGAAGATCGAAAACGGCTGGCAAGTGGAACATCCTGACAACTGGCTGCGCTATGGCAACCCGTGGGAATTTGCCCGCCCCGAAGTGCTTTACCCGGTGAAATTTCACGGCCGCGTAGTGCAGTACAGCGATGAGGGCGGCCAATTGCACCATCACTGGATCGACTCCGAAGATGTCATGGCGATGGCTTATGACACGCCGGTTCCCGGTTATGGCCTCAATACCGTCAACAACATGCGCCTGTGGTCAGCCAAGGCCTCACGCGATTTTGACCTGCAGTATTTCAACGAGGGCAATTACATCAAGGCAGTGGAGGACAAAAACGATTCGGAAAATCTCTCCAAGGTGCTCTACCCGGACGACACCACCGCAATGGGGCGCGAGCTGCGCCTCAAGCAACAGTATTTTTTTGTCAGCGCTTCGCTGCAGGATATTCTCTACCGCTTCCGCAAACACCATGAAAGCTTCGACGAACTGCCGGATAAGGTGGCTATCCAGCTCAACGATACGCACCCTTCCATTGCCATCCCGGAATTGATGCGCCTGTTGGTGGATATTCACAAGCTGCATTGGGATCATGCCTGGGACATCACTACCCGCACTTTCGCCTACACCAACCACACGCTCATGCCGGAAGCGCTGGAGACCTGGCCGATCACCTTGTTCGAATCTGTTTTGCCGCGCCACTTGCAGATTATTTATGAGCTCAACCAGCGCTTTTTGAAAGGGGTCATGCACTGCTACCCCGGTGACAGCGAATTGCTCAAACGCATGTCCATCATCGATGAAACTCATGGTCGCCGCGTGCGCATGGCGCATCTGGCCATTGTCGGCAGCCACCACGTCAACGGCGTGGCACAGATCCATTCCGAACTGATGAGAACCACGATCTTTGCCGATTTCGACCGTTATTACCCCGGCAAGCTGACCAACATCACCAATGGCATCACGCCGCGCCTGTGGTTGAACCAGTCTAATCCCGGTCTGGCCAAACTGATTAGCGGGCGCATTGGCAAGGGCTGGATTACCGATCTGTCGCAACTGCGCCAGTTGGCCAAGCTGGCGGATGATGAAACCTTCCAGGCTGAATTTCGCGCCGTGAAACGCGCCAACAAAGAGCATCTGGCAGCACTGGTGATGGACAGGCTGGCCATCGGCATCAATCCCGACAGCCTGTTCGACGTGCAGGTCAAACGCATCCACGAATACAAGCGCCAGTTGCTCAATCTGCTTCACGTTGTCACGCTGTACAACCGTATCCGTACCAATCCAGGGCTGGATGTCGTGCCGCGCACCGTGATTATTTCCGGCAAAGCGGCTCCGGGTTATGCCACCGCTAAACTCATCATCAAACTCGCCAACAGCATCGCCGATATTGTTAACAACGATCCGGCGGTGCGCGGTTTGCTGAAGCTGGTATTCATCCCCAACTACGACGTTTCCACTGCCGGCATCATCATCCCCGCAGCAGATTTGTCGCAACAGATTTCCACTGCCGGCACCGAGGCATCGGGGACCGGCAACATGAAGCTGGCGCTGAATGGCGCGTTGACCATCGGCACACTGGATGGTGCCAATGTGGAGATCATGGAAGAAGTGGGCGAAGACAATATTTTCATCTTCGGGCTTAACACGCGGGAAGTCGCTGCGCTGAACAATTCCGGCTACAACCCGTGGGATTATTACCACGCCAATAGCGAGCTGAAGTGGGCGCTGGACATGATCGCCTCGGGCTATTTCTCGCCCGAACAAACCGACCGCTTCCAGCCTATCTTCAACAACCTCACCCAGGGCGGCGACCGTTACCTGTTGCTGGCTGACTATGCCGCTTACATTGCCGCACAGGAGCGGGTGGAGAAGCTGTATCGCAACCCGCAACAATGGACGCGCTGCGCCATCCTGAATGTGGCTGGGATGGGAAAATTCTCCAGCGACCGCACGATAGGTGAATATGCGGAAAAAATCTGGGGCGCAAAACCGGTGCTTTGATCGCTTGAGTGATGGGGAGTGCGTAGCGAGGGGTCGGGGAGTAGGGAGTAGGGAGTAGGGAGTAGGGAGTAGGGAGTAGGAAGTAGGAACCCTACTCACCACTGAAGCACGCCTCTCTCTACACCCGGATTCATTCTTTCTCCGGCGCAGGTATAATTCCGGCCTACGTTTAAACAGCAAGGAAATATCTTGGAACTCTCGACTCGCGTACAAGCCATCAAACCTTCCCCTACTCTGGCTGTCACCGCCCGCGCGGCAAGGCTGAAAGCCGAAGGCAAGGACATCATCGGGCTGGGTGCCGGCGAACCGGATTTCGATACACCGCAACACATCAAGGATGCCGCCATCGGCGCGATCAACAAGGGTTTTACCAAATACACTGCCGTGGGCGGTACGCCTTCGCTCAAGGCTGCGATCATCGCCAAGTTCAAACGCGACAACGGGCTCGAATACACCGCAAAGCAGATTCTGGTTTCCTGCGGCGGCAAGCAGAGTTTCTTTAACCTCGCGCTGGCGGTGATCAATCCCGGCGACGAAGTCATCATCACCGCGCCGTACTGGGTGTCCTATCCCGACATCGTGATCATCGCGGAAGGCAAGCCGGTGATCGTGCAGGCGGGCATCGAGCAAGGCTTCAAGATGTCGCCCGCGCAACTGGAAGCGGCGATTACACCCAGAACCAGGATGGTGGTGATCAACAGCCCGAGCAACCCGTCCGGCGCAGTCTACACACTGGAAGACTTGCAGGCGCTGGGCGCGGTGCTACGCAAACACCCCAACATCCTGATCGCCACCGACGACATGTACGAACACATCGCGCTGACCGATGAAAGGTTCGTCAATATCCTGAATGCCTGCCCCGATCTGTATCCGCGCACCATGGTGCTGAACGGCGTGTCGAAAGCCTATGCGATGACCGGTTGGCGTATCGGCTATGCGGCGGGGCCGGAAAACATTATCACTGCGATGGAAAATGTGCAGTCGCAAAGCACCTCAAACCCGACCTCAATTTCGCAAGTGGCGGCCGAAGCCGCGCTGAACGGCGACCAGAGCTGCATCGCGCCGATGCTGAAAGCGTTCCGCGAGCGCCATGTGTTCGTGGTGAATGAGTTGAACAATATCCCCGGAGTGAGCTGCATCATGGCAGGCGGCGCGTTCTATGCTTTTCCAGATGCGCGTAAGGCAATCGCCACGCTGTACCGGAAGGGCATCCTCAAAGAAGCCACCGACATCGCGTTTTCGGAATATCTGCTGGTGGAAGGCGGTGTAGCCGTAGTGCCCGGCTCGGCGTTCGGCAGCGAAGGCTACATCCGCCTCTCCTTCGCCACCTCGATGGAAAACCTCAAGAAAGCGCTGGAGCGTATAGCAAAGGCGCTTTCTTGAGGTTTCGGTGAAGGCTAACCTTCAGGTTATGCCGAAACCAAAACCATCCTTGGCGTAGGATGGGTTGAGCGCAGCGATACCCATCATTTTGTTTGAATCATCCGGCGATGGGTATCGCTGCGCTCAACCCATCCTACCTCGCTTTTCACATAACTCACCTTTTGGGAGAATCATTTTGTAGGAGCGGGCCATGC
>CAZMWC010000060.1:0-10171 GCA_964569805.1 uncultured Gallionella sp. | reverse complement strand
CGGTTGCGTGGTGATCGACAACACCGCGCACTTCCGTTATGACAAGGACATTCCATTGGTGGTGCCGGAGGTGAATCCGCATGCCATCGCGCAGTACAAGAACCGTGGCATCATCGCCAACCCGAACTGCTCAACCATCCAGATGGTTGTGGCGCTGAAGCCGATCCAGGATGCGGTGGGTATCGCGCGCATCAACGTGGCGACCTATCAGGCGGTGTCCGGTACCGGCAAGGAAGCGATCGATGAGCTGGCCGCGCAGACGCGCGCGCTGTTCAATTCGCAGGATGTCGAAGTCGAGGTTTATCCGAAGCGCATCGCGTTCAACGTGCTGCCGCAGATCGACGTGTTCATGGACAACGGCTACACCAAGGAAGAAATGAAGATGGTGTGGGAGACACAGAAGATCATGGAGGACGATTCCATCCTGGTGAATGCGACCGCGGTGCGCGTGCCGGTGTTCTACGGGCACTCCGAGGCGGTGCACATCGAGACCCGCAAGAAGATCACCGCCATCGAGGCGCGCGCCTTGCTGGAAAAGGCGCCGGGCGTGATCGTGATGGACAAACGCGAGCCGGGCGGCTACCCGACCCCGATCGAGGCGGCGGGCAACGACGCGTCCTATGTGGGGCGTATCCGCGAAGACATTTCCCATCCGCTGGGCTTGAATCTATGGGTAGTTAGCGATAATGTACGCAAAGGCGCGGCGTTAAATAGTGTGCAGATTGCAGAAATTTTGATTGCGGAATATCTGAATTAGATTTGTTGTGAAAGATTATTAGCTTGTGCTGATAACTCCATGATGTTATTTTATTTGCTCAACGAATAGAGTGAGGGTGGTAGCGTGCGAACATCACTGATGATGAAACTGATCGGCATCGCCGTTGCTTTGGCGTTATCTGCAAATGTTTACGCCGTGGGTTTGGGCGGGATAAATGTGGCTTCTGCGCTGGGGCAGGCACTCAAGGCTGACATTCAATTGGTAGCGCTCAACAAGGATGACAAGGCCAGTCTTGTTGCGCGTCTTGCCTCGCCCGATATCTACAAGGGCGCAGGGCTCGAATACCCTCACGGCAACAAATTCAAATTCGAAATCGAGAGCCGTGCAAACGGTGAGCCATACCTCAAGGTAAGCAGCGCGCAACCGATCAATGACCCTTTTGTGAGTTTGCTGGTCGAATTGACTTGGTCTTCCGGCAAGTTGTTACGTGAATACACCTTCCTGTTAGACCCACCGGGTTATGTCCCGGATCAGCCCAAGCAGGCAGAAGTGCAAGCCGTTGCGCCAACAGCCCAAGCCGTACCGATGGAGGTTGAACCGGCAGAGCAAGCCGCTGCGACCGACGTAGCCACGGTTGAAAGCAAGCCAGTTGTTCAGACAGACGAAAAACCGGCAGAGAAGCCAGCCGAAAAAGCGGTTGAGAAGCCTGCGAGGGCAGCACCCGCCAGGCAAATCGCAACTGAACCAGCGGAAAAGGAAGCTGTTGTAGGCAATATCACGGTTCAGCGCGGTGATACGTTGAGCAAGATTGCCGCACAAAACAAACCGGCTGATGTCAGTTTGGAACGCATGCTGGTTGCCCTGTATCGTGCTAATGCCGATCAGTTTGACGGCAAGAACATGAACCGCATCAGGACCGGCAAGATTCTGCGTTTGCCCGATCAAAACGAGATAAATGCTATCAATCGGCCTGAAGCTGCAAAAGAAATTCACGCTCAAGCAGCCGATTGGAACGCCTACCGGCAAAAATTGGCCAGTGCCGCAGCGGCCAGTAGCCAACCGCAAGCAGCTCAACAGGCTGCCACGGGCAAGATCACCAGCTCAGTTACCGACAAGGCTCCAGTCGCCAAGGAATCTGCCAAAGAGGTGCTGAAATTATCCAAGGGCGAGGCTCCGGGAGACAAGGCTGCAGCAGGTGTTGGTGGCAAGCAAATGTCGGCGCAAGACAAGAAAAATGCCGCACAGGAAAATGCAATTGCAAAAGCCAAGACGCTGAAGGAGGATCAGGCGCGTGCCGCACTGCTGGAAAAAAATCTTAAAGATATGCAGCGTCTCGCCCAGCTGAAATCTGAAGAGCTTGCCAAGATGAAGAAGGATGCAGGAGGGGTGCAGACCAAACCGCTCACACCTGAATCGACCATGTCGGCTGCACCGGTCGCTTCGGCGGTAGTTGCCGCTTCAGACATCGCCGCCAGCAGCGCGGTCAAGCCGACATCTCCGGCCAAGCCCAAGCCTGCCCAACCTAAAGTGGTTATTCCGGAGCCGTCACTTCTGGATGATCCACTTTTGCTTGCCGGTGGAGCGGCGGCTTTAATCGGTTTGGGCGTGCTCGGCTTTGTGATGATCCGCCGCAGAAAAGCACCAGCGGCCAAACCGGCTGGAGATCTCGGTTCGACTACTACTCACCTTGCCGCTCCGATTGCTCCATCTCCCGATACCGGTGATTTTACCGCCCTGGCTGATACCCATGCTGAAACAAATGCGCCATCAGATGACGTTGACCCGATCAGCGAAGCAGAAATGTTCCTCAGCTTTGGCCGTGATGCCCAGGCGGAAGAAATTCTTAAGGAAGCACTGCGCAACACCCCCAATAATCACCAGATTCATCTCAAGTTGTTGGCTATTTACGCCAACCGTAAAGACGTGAATTCCTTCTCGTCCATCGCGCGCCAATTGAGCGATTCCGGTGATGAAGAGGCTTGGCATCAAGCCGCTGCGATGGGACGCAGACTGGAGCCGAATAATCCTATGTATGGCGATGCCGGAACCATCGCAGATGACAACGGCGCGATCGCGCCAGATGTAGTCAATGCGGTGCCGGATTTCATTCTGGACGATACCGTAACGGAGCAAGAACCGTCGATTCCGGCAATCGATTTTGATTTGGGCGTGTCGGATGAGCAGGCGATCGCATTGCCGGAACAGGACTTTTCGGCTGCCGCAGAAAAAACCATGGTTCTGTCATCTGCCGACATGGCTGCGGCTCAAGCGGGATCCATGGATTTTGATGTGACATCCGCGCATCCATCGCTCGGTTCACCTGGCGTGATTGATTTTGATATTACTTCAACCGATATTCCGGCACCAAAGGTTGCCGAGCAGACGGGGGCAGCGTTGCCCGATCTGGACGACTTGATTTTTGATGTGACCTCCACCCCTACAACGGAAACACAGCCGAAAGCGGCAAAGACCGCAGAGGCTGCACCAGACGAGGATGAGGGGATGGCATTTACGCTGGATTTCCCGATTGATGAGGATGTGGCAAAGAAACCCGAATCTGGTGCACAGGTCGCCGATAGCGGATTTGCCGGCATTACCCTGAATCTGGACGATGGCGCGGAGCCGGCGGGAGAGGCGACGGAAAGCACGGCAGCGGGAGCCAAAGATGAGCATTGGCACGAGGTGGCAACGAAACTCGATTTGGCCAAGGCTTATCAGGAAATGGGCGACGCAACTGGCGCGCGTGAAATTCTTGAAGAAGTGCTGGCAGAGGGCGATGCGGGTCAGCGTGAGACCGCGCAGGCCATGATCGACCAACTCGGTTAATCGAGCGGCTTGTCATGACGGCAGCCCGTAGCCGGGCTGCCGTTTTATTTTTGGAATAGCCAGTGATGAAAATTCACCCCGTAGCACAAATCCTGACATGGTGCCTTCTGGTTGCTTTCATGCAGGCATTGACGTTGACAACTTTGTTGGTCGTTGCTGTGCCTGTTCTGCTGTTCGCGCTTGTCCTGTCCGGGCACAAATTCATTCAACTGTTGCGCCGTACCCGCTGGATCATGCTGTCTCTGCTGTTGATTTATGCCTTCAGCACGCCTGGAGAGCCACTGTTCGCAGGGCTGGGCGTATTCAGTCCAAGCAGAGAAGGTTCGGTCGATGGGGTGTTGCAACTCACCCGCTTGCTGGCTGCGCTGGCAGGGTTGGCGATATTGCTCGACCGCTTGCATCGCCAAGCATTGATTGCCGGGCTCTATACCTTGTTTGCGCCGTTGCGATGGGTGGGGCTGTCGCGCGATCGCGCCGCCGTGCGGCTGGCATTAACGCTGCACTATGCCGAGGTCGCCATGTTGCGCAGTATGAATTGGCAGGACACGCTGCACAGCCTGTTCGAACCGCACGGCGAAACGACCAAGCAGATGGAATTGCCGCTGTATCGTTTTGGCATTGTTGATGCGCTATTGTTGATAGCCGTGTCAACATTGTTGTGGCTGGCGCTGCGATGAGGCTCGCCCTATGAGGATTGCATTGGGTATCGAATATGATGGCCTGCCGTTTTGTGGCTGGCAGAGCCAGGTGGATGTCATGACCGTACAGGGCACACTGCAACGCGCCTTGAGCCAAATTGCAGGCGAACAAATTACCAGTGAACCTATTTCGATCACTGCGGCGGGGCGCACCGATGCCGGTGTGCATGCATTGGAACAGGTGGTTCATTTTGATACGAGCGTCGAACGCCCGTTAACCGCCTGGGTACGTGGCGTAAACACCCAGTTGCCGGACAGCATCGCCGTACTGTGGGCGCATCCCGTACCGGATGAATTCCATGCGCGGTTCTCCGCCCGGGGGCGCAGCTACCGCTATCTGCTGTTTAATCGCCCCACGCGCAGCGCAGTGTATGCGGGCAAGGTTGGCTGGTTCCACCTGCCGCTGGACGTTGCGGCGATGCAGGAAGCCGCACAATACCTGTTGGGCGAACACGATTTCAGCGCGTTCCGCGCGGCGGAATGCCAGGCAAAATCGCCGCTCAAGCATCTGCGCCAACTGGATATACGCCGGGATGGCGAGATGCTGACATTCGATCTGAACGCCGATGCGTTCCTGCATCACATGGTGCGCAACATCGTCGGTTGTCTGGTGTATGTGGGGAAAGGAAAATATCCACCGGACTGGCTGGCGGAGGTGCTTGCCGGCCGCGAACGCCGCCACGCCGCGCCGACCTTCATGCCGGATGGCTTATATTTGCGACACATTCAATACGAAGCGAAGTGGGGCTTGCCTCAAACCGGGGCAATTCACGAATCGCCCTTGTGAGCAGGCAAACCGTAGGGGCAATTCACGAATCGCCCTTATGCAGGATAGAGATAAATTGAAGTTTTGTGGCCACGTTGCAGGAGCTCGATTTATCGATCCACTATGCGCCAATTATCCGGGATAAATGCTCCGGATATGATTTGACTGGCTGTTGCGCTTCAGTAGGCTCGCGCTGGCGAGGTATTTCTGGGGAAAACCACCAGATGATCCACTTCCAGACGGATGCCAATCTTGCTGCCGAGCGCATGGTCATGGTGGCTGGGGACGAGCGAGAGGATGCGCTGGCCGCTTTGCAGCTCCAGCGTGTAAAGGATGTCGGCACAGCGGAAAGCCTTGGCTACGACCAGCGCCTGGGTGGAGCTGGTGTCGTCGTGCTGGATGTCGTCGGGGCGCAACAGCACGTCTACCTCGCCATTGGCCTCGCCACCCACCGGTATCTTTCCCTGAAACACGCCCAGTTCGGTGACGACTTCGTTATCTCCCTTGAGCGTTCCCGGAATCAATACCCCTTCGCCGATGAAGTCGGCAACGAAGCGGTTGGCGGGCCGGTGGTAAAGATTGTAGGCGCTATCCCATTGCTGAATTTTCCCTTCGGACATCACGCCGATTTCGTCGGCGATGGCAAATGCCTCGCGCTGGTCGTGCGTAACGAGGATGGCGCTGATATGTTCTTTTTTCAGGATGTCGCGCACCTCTTGGCCCAGACGCTCGCGCAATTCTACGTCGAGGTTGGAGAACGGTTCGTCCATCAGCAACAGTGCCGGGCAGGGAGCCATGGCGCGTGCCAGCGCCACGCGCTGTTGTTGTCCGCCGGAAAGTTCGTGGGGGTATCTGCCGGGCATTTCGCCCAAGCCGACGAGATCCAGCAAATAGCTCACCCGGTCGCGCTTCGCTGCCTTGTCCCAGCCACGCAGGCCGAATTCCAGATTGCCCGTGACCGTGAGGTGGGGAAACAGCGCGTAGTCCTGGAACACCATGCCGATGCGGCGTTTTTCCGGCGGCAGGATGAAATCGGAGCTGCTCGCTGTCGTGCCGTTGAGCAATATCTCTCCTCGCGTGACCGGCTCAAAACCGGCGATGCCGCGCAGGACAGTGGTCTTGCCGCAGCCGCTGGGGCCGAGCAGGCAGCCGATTTGTCCCTGCTTCAGGCTGAATGAAACGCCGCGCACCACCTGGTTGCCGGCATAACCCTGCTCCACCTGTCTCAATTCGATCAGTGTGGCGTTTGGGTCAGGAAGCGGGCATTGGATGTCGGTCATGGTCATTTTTCCGTGTTGCGAATCAGGAGAGCGATGGGCAGCAATCCGGCAATGACCAGCGCCACTGACGGGAGCGCCGCGCGCTCCCATTCACCTTCCGAGGTCATCTCGAAGATCCGCACGGCGAGTGTATCCCAGCCGAACGGGCGGGTCATCAGGGTGATCGGCATCTCCTTCATGACATCGACGAACACCAGCGCCAGCGCGCTGAACAGCCCGCCGCGCAGGATGGGAAGATGCACCCGGCGCAGCATCGCCGCGCCGGTGACACCCAGGCTGCGCGAAACTTCGTCCAGCGAACGGGTGATGCGCTGCATCTGGCTTTCCAGCGGGTTATAGGCAACCGCGAGGAAACGCGTGAGATAGGCTGGCAGCATCACCAGCAGCGTGCCTTGCAGCAGCATCCCCGGATCATGCCCGAACAGCGCCTTGGACCAGTTGGCAAGCTGGCCGTCGAGCCAGGCCAGCGGGATGAAGATGCCCACCGCCAGCACCGCGCCGGGAACCGCGTAGCCGAGAACCGATACGCGCACCGCGAAGCGCGTCAACCGGTCGGTATGGCTGCGCCGCGCATAGACGATGACCAGAGCGGCGAAGGCGGTCAGCAAGGCTGCCAGCCCGCCCAGCAGCAGTGAGTGCCACAGGAAATCAAGGTAGCGCTCATCGAAGTCCCGCCGGAACACGGTGGCCGTCCATTGCAGCAACTGCGCCAGCGGAACGGCGAAGGCCAGCGCAAAGACGGTGGCGGCATAGCCGAAGGCCAGCCAGCGTTTCCACCCTTCGAGGCGGATGCGTTCCTGCCGGGCATGGCGGCCGGGCGACGCGTAGCGCATACGCGAGCGCGAGGCCTGCTCGGCCAGAATGATGAGCAGCACGATCAAAACCAGTATGGAGGCGAGTTGCGAGGCGGCGGCAAGGGAGAACATGCCGAACCATGTCTTGTAGATTGCCGTGGTAAACGTGTCGTAATTGAATACCGCAACAGTGCCGAAATCGGCCAGCGTCTCCATCAACGCCAGCATCGTTCCCCCCGCGATCCACGGGCGCGCCATCGGTAGCGCGACATGGAAAAAGCCGCGCCAGCGACCGTGCCCGAGCGATTGCGCCGCCTCCAGCGCGCGCTTTCCCTGGGTGAGGAAGGCATTGCGCGCCAGCAGGTACACGTAAGGATAGAGCGCCAGCGACATGACCAGAATGACACCGCCGGCCGAACGGATGCGCGGGAACCATGGCAGGCTGCCAAACGCCTCGCGCAAGGCGCTCTGCACCGGGCCGGTAAAATCCAATAGCCCGATATAGACGAAACCGGTGACGTAGGCCGGCAATGCCAAGGGCAGTAACAACCCCCAGGAAAAAAAACGCCGACAGGGAAATTCGCATACTGCGGTCAACCATGCGAGGCTCACGCCGAGCAAAGCGACAAGCGTTCCCACCCCCAGAACCAGCCATAACGTATTGAGCAGCAAATCCGGCAAAACATGTTCGGTCAGGTGCTGCCAGATTTCCTCGCTGGGTGAAAATATTGAGGACACCACCACCACCAGCGGTATCAGCACCAGCGCGGCGACCAGCAAAGTGGTCGCGCGCCAGACATCAAACGGAAGTGTTCTCATGTGGAAGCCTCTAAAAATCCAAATTTCGTCGCAATACTGCGTTGCTCACAAAAAATTACTCCTTGCATATCAAATATATGCCGCGTCGCAATTTTTTGCTCGCGCCTTGTCTTGCTTAGAACTTTGAATTTTTAGAGGCTCCCATGTGCGGATTATATCCATTCTTAAATGGAAAAAGCGGCAGGCGCGATTACCGCGCCTGCCGCACTGCATCCAACGTTATCGCGCTATTTACTTGTAGCCGGCACGATCCATCAACTTGACTGCCTGCGCTTGAAGCTCTCCGGCTTTGGACAGGTTCATCGAGCTTTGCTTGAAATCGCCCCAAGCGGCAACCACCGCGTCCGGTTTGACTTTCGGGTTGACCGGATATTCCAGATTGACATCGGCGAACAGGTTCTGCGCCTTTTCCGAAGACAGCCATTCGAGCAGGCGCAGCGCCGCTTTTTCATGCTTGGCATGTTTGGTGATGCCGGCGCCGGAAACATTGACATGCACCCCGCCGGATTTCTGATTCGCCCAGAAGATCGCAACCGGAAGATTGGGTTTTTTCTCGATCAACCGCCCGAAATAATAGGTGTTCGCCATGCCCACATCGCACTGCCCGGCGGCAATAGCTTCCAGCATCTTGGTGTCATCTGGGAATACGTCGGTCGCCAGGTTCGCCACCCAGCCACGGACGATGTTTTCTGCCTTGGCCTCACCGTGTTCCGCGATCAACATCGCCACCAGCGACTGGTTGTAGACCTTCTTCGAGGTGCGCATACACAGGCGTCCTTTCCACTTCGGATCGGCCAGATCCTCATAGCTGTCGAGATCGGATGGTTTGAGCTTCTGTGTGTTGTAAAACAGCGTACGCGAACGCACCGATAGCCCGTACCACTGGTTACCCGGGTCGCGCAGATGCGCGGGCACATTGTCTTCCAACACCTTGGATTGCACCGGTTTCAACACACCCTCACGCGCGGCTTCCCACAGGTTGCCCGCGTCCACGGTAATCAGCATGTCGGCTTGGGTGTTTACGCCCTCGGACTTGAGCCGCTGCATCAATGCGCCCTCCTTGTCGGTCAGAAATTTGACCGCGATGCCGGTTTCCTTCGTATAGGCATCGAACAAGGGCTTGATGAGTTGTTCGTTGCGCGCCGAATAAACCACCACCTCTTCGGCGAGGGAAGGTACTGTCACCGCAGCCAACAGCGCCCCGACCAAGGTTCCAACCAGTAATTTTCTGTTCATTTTCATCTCCTGTTTGGTTAATCGATAAATGCTATACGAACATCATAATGCAAACGATAATTATTATCAACTAAAAAATATGAGTGGGCGGGTGAGGTTAAGCCCCAATTACGACACGCTATATTTTGAAAGCCGCTCTGCTGAAACAACAGGGCTACCGGGCCGACCCTATGCTTGAGAAAAATAATGGGAACCCCTTATTCCCCAGGTCGTGCCGACCTTTGTTCAGGATGGCTTATACTTGCGCCATATTCAATACGAAGCGAAATGGGGTTTGCCGCAAACCGTAGAGGCGATTCACGAATCGCTCTTGTGAATAGACATAAAACGATACGAAGGGCGATTCGTGAATCGCCCCTACAGGAGATGATGTGACCCGAATCAAGATCTGCGGCATCACCCGAGCGGAAGACGCGCTGGCCGCCGCATACAGCGGCGCGGATGCCATCGGGCTGGTGTTCTACGAACGCAGCCCGCGCCATGTCAGCCTCGCGCGGGCGACGCAACTGGTTGCCGCGCTGCCGCCGTTCATTACCGTGGTCGGCTTGTTCGTCAACGCCGATGCCGTCTTTGTGCGCGAGGCGTTGGAGAGTGTGCCGCTGGACGTGTTGCAATTCCACGGCGATGAATCGCCGGAATTTTGCGGGCAATTCGGCAAGCCTTATCTCAAGGCGATTCGCGTCAAGGAGGGAGTGGATTTGCTACAATGCGCATCCGATTTTTGCGATGCCCAAGGTTTGTTGCTGGATGCTCATGTGGAAGGCATACCGGGTGGCACGGGAGCAACATTCGACTGGACGCTGATACCCGAGGAATTGCCTTTGCCGGTAATTTTATCCGGCGGTTTAGATGTGGAAAATGTCGCGGCAGCGATCGAACAGGTGCGGCCCTATGCGGTGGATGTGTCGAGCGGCGTAGAGGCAAGCAAAGGAATCAATACCCTGAAGGGCATAAAGGACGCGGCGAAAATCGCCCGCTTCATACAAGAGGTTAAACGAGCAGATGTACGACTACCCGGATAAAAACGGCCACTT
>CAZMWC010000059.1:0-10172 GCA_964569805.1 uncultured Gallionella sp. | reverse complement strand
TGGAGGCCGAACTGCTCGGCTTTTCAAAAACCCGCCCGATCGCGCTGGTGCTGCCGGCGCTGTATTCCGAATTCGAGGGGCCGGCCATGCCGGGCATCGTCCAGGAGCTGGCCAAGGTGAAATACCTGAACGAAATCGTGCTGGTGCTCGACAAGGCCTCGGAAGCCGACTTCAAGCGGGTGCGGGAATTCATGGCGCCGATCACCGCTGAAGTCAAAATCATCCATAACGACGGCAAGCGCATCAGCGAGGTATACGAGATGCTCAAGCGCAACGGGCTGGACGCCGGGCCGCGCGGCAAGGGGCGTTCGGCATGGCTGGCTTACGGGTATGTGCTGGCGCGCGGCCAGTCCGAGGTTATCGCCCTGCACGACTGCGACATCGTCACCTATAGCCGCGAACTGCTCGCCAGGCTCTGCTATCCCATCGCCAACCCGAACCTGAATTACGTATTCTGCAAGGGTTATTACAGCCGGGTGACGAACAAGATGAACGGGCGCGTGACCCGTCTGCTGGTGACGCCGCTGGAGCGTTCCCTCCAGCAACTGGCGGGGCCGCACGGATTCCTTACGTTTCTCGACAGCTTCCGCTACACCCTCGCCGGCGAATTCAGCATGAGCACGGATCTGGCGCGGATCAACCGCATTCCTTCGGATTGGGGGCTGGAGGTCGGGTCGCTGGCCGAGGTGTACCGCAACTATTCGCCGCGCCGCGTATGCCAGGTGGACATCGCCGCGACTTACGAGCACAAGCACCAGATACTTTCCGCCGATGATGCGGAACAGGGCCTGATGAAAATGGCCGTGGACATCTGCAAATCCGTTTTCCGCACGCTGGCCTCGGACGGCGTGGTGTTCTCGGAGGGATTGTTCCGCTCGCTGATCGCGACCTATTTGCGCCAGGCAGAGGATACGCTGATGAAATACGAGGCGGATGCGATGATCAACGGGCTGGCCTTCGACCGCCACGATGAAGCCAAGGCCGTGGAAGCGTTCACCCGCGCCATCGAGATGGCATCCCGGGTGTTCGTGGAGAATCCGCTGGGCGCCCCGCTGATTCCGAACTGGAACCGGGTGAGCGCCGCCATCCCGGATATCTTCGAGATGCTCAAGCTGGCTGTGGGAGAGGACAACAAGTGATGCGGCTCGCGTAAAAGCCAGGCCTGGCGTTACAATCGGCGCGGCAGGTTGCGCATACTGAAAGTTACGGAAATATCCGATAAGCGTAACTCCGTTTTTAGAACAACAGGAGCACATCATGCCCAGACCGCAAGCCATCATTGCCGCCACCGACTTTTCCGTGAGCGCCCAGCGCGCCGTGGAACAGGCCGCGCGGCTGGCGAAGGAGTGGAATGCCGCATTGACCCTGGTCCACGTGTTCAACGACAGCGCCTGGGCCAGCATCAAGGCGATTTACGATTTGAGCCGCTGGGAAACGTCCAACCCTACTGCATCCGCGCGGCAAAAGCTCGCGGCGATTTGCGCCGAACTGGCGCGGGATTACGGCGTGAGCGCCAATGCCGAAGTGCTGACCGGGCGCGCCTCTCGGGAAATACATCGATTCGTCACGTCGCATCGGGCCGGATTACTGGTGGTCGGCGAGCACGGCGAGAACTGGCTGCGCGATGCCGTACTCGGTGGCACTGCGCTCAAGGTGCTGGAAGCCACGCAAATTCCCGTGCTGCTGGTGCGCCAGCCCGCCGTCGGCGCCTACCGGCGCATCGTCATCGCCACGGACTTTTCCGAGATCGCGACGCGCACCGCGCGCCTTGCGATCGAATTATTCCCGGTGGCGCGCCATCATCTGGTGCATGCCTACGTCGTGCCGTTCGAATCGCGTATGCGCATGGGCGGCGCGCAGGAGGAGGATATTGAGCACTACCGCGAGCAGGAATACGTCAAGGCAGCGCGCAACCTGGAGGCGTTCGCGGTGGATTGCGACTACCACGCCGCCGCAGAATTTTCCCGGCTCGCACTGTACGGCTACCCGGCCTCGGTGCTGTTCGAACAGGCGCAGGGCATGGAGGCCGACCTGATCGCCATCGGCAAGCATGGCGGTAGCGCGTTCGAGGAACAACTGCTGGGCAGCGTCACGCAGAACGTTCTTTACCATGCCGGTTGCGACGTGCTGTTGAGCCCCTGACCCGAACAGAACCGGGGCGCAACATGGGCAACGTCTATTACGAGTTCACCGCCTTGCTGCTGGCCTCTACCGTGGTCGGCGCGATCGCCGTGCGCCTGCGCCAGCCGCTGATTGTCGCCTTCATCGTAGTCGGCATCCTGGTCGGCCCCGCTGTGCTGGGCTGGGTGCAGTCGCACGACCAGATCGACCTGCTGGCGCAGATCGGCGTCACCGTGCTGCTGTTCGTCGTCGGCCTCAAGCTCGACCTGCACCTGGTGCGCCACATCGGCCCGGTGGCTCTGGCGACCGGCCTCGGGCAGCTCGGCTTCACCATCCTGTTCGGTTTTTTCATTTGCCTCGGCCTCGGCATGGACGCGCTGAAGTCGCTGTATGTCGCGGTGGCGCTGACTTTTTCCAGCACCATCATCATCGTCAAGCTGCTCTCCGACAAGCGCGAGATCGACTCGCTGCACGGACGCATCGCGGTGGGTTTCCTGATCGTGCAGGACATCGCCGTGGTGGTGGCGATGATGGCGGTGGGCAGCATGCAGGCAAATACCGATGCCGGTCTTGCCACGACTTTGCTGGGCATTGCCGGTAGATTGTTGGCGGCGATCGTACTGGTGGCGGCGCTGATGCGCTATGTGCTGCCGAAGCTGATGGGGCAGCTCGCACGCTCGCAGGAGCTGCTGCTGATTTTCGGCATCGCCTGGGGCACCGGCTTCGCCACGCTGGGCGAGATCGCCGGTTTTTCCAAGGAGGTAGGCGCGTTTCTCGCCGGCTTCTCGCTGGCCTCGACTGCCTACCGGGAGGCGATCAGCGCGCGGCTCACCAGCATCCGCGATTTCCTGCTGCTGTTCTTTTTCATCGACCTCGGCTCCAAGCTGGAATTTTCCATCCTCAACGACGAAATGGGTTCGGCGGTGCTGCTGTCGCTTTTCGTGCTGATCGGCAACCCGCTGATCGTGATGGCGATCATGGGCTACATGGGCTACCGCAAACGTACCGGTTTCATGGCCGGCCTGACAGTGGCGCAGATCAGCGAGTTTTCCATCATATTCGTCGCGATGGGCATCACACTGGGGCATGTTGACAACGGGGCGCTGGGGCTGGTCACGCTGGTCGGGCTGGTCACCATCGCGCTGTCCACTTACATGATCCTGTATTCCCACCTGCTCTACCGGCGACTGGAGCCCTGGCTCGGCATCTTCGAACGCCGCGACCCACACCGCGAGCGTTCGATGGAAAAAGGACGCAAGGGCGGCGAGGATGCAGAGATCATCATTTTCGGACTGGGACGTTACGGCGGGCGCCTGATCAAGAACCTCCAGGAGAAAGGCGTCGCGGTGCTCGGTGTTGATTTCGACCCGGAAGTGGTGCGCGCCCTGCGCCATCATGGCGTGCCGGCGCGTTTCGGCGATGCGGAGGATCTGGATTTTCCGGAAAGCCTACCGCTCTCAGGCGCGCGCTGGGTGGTCTGCACCCTGCCGCAACGGGAATTGAACCTGACACTGTTGCGCGCGCTGTCCAATCACGGCTACGCTGGCAGCATCGCCGTCACGGCGCACAACGAAACGGATACGCATGCGTTGCGGCGCGCCGGCGCGAGCCTGGTGTTGAATCCATTCACCAATGCCGCCGATTTCGCCGCATTGGAACTGACCTCGCAAACGACCCCGGGTGAGCAGCCCGGCGCGGAGCGTGCGTGAGTTTTAACCGGATAACAAGGAAAGGCTGAACATTATGAACCTCCCCGATATGGCCGATTTACGCGAATGGCTGTCCTCCGGCAGCGCGCTGCTGCGCATCGCAATCATCATGCTGCTGGCGTGGGTGTTGCTGCGCATCAGCCGCAAGCTGATCCGCACGTTCAGCGCCTACATGGATGCGCGCGCCGCCACGTCCGAAGATGTGCGGCGCATCGAAACACTGGCGCGGGTATTCCGCTACGTGGCAACGGTGGTGATCAGCCTGGTGGCCGGGATGCTGACGTTGAGCGAACTGGGCATTTCCATCGCGCCGATTCTCGGCGCTGCCGGTGTGGTCGGCATCGCCGTCGGCTTCGGCGCACAAAGCCTGATCAAGGATTTCTTCAACGGCCTGTTCATCCTGGTCGAAAACCAGATCCGCCAGGGAGACGTGGTCGAAATATGCGGCAAGACCGGCGCAGTGGAAGAAGTCACACTGCGCTATATCCAGTTGCGCGATTTCGAGGGCAGCGTCCATTTCGTGCCGAACAGTCTGATTACCACGGTCACCAACAAGTCGCGCGGCTTCGCCTACGCCATGATCGACGTGGGCGTCGCTTACCGCGAAAATATAGAGGAAGTCTTCTGGGTGATGCGCGAAGTGGGCGCGCAGTTGCGTGCCAGCGAGGCCTTCGCTGCCAGGATACTCGAAGACATCGACATCGCCGGCGTACAGGATTGGGCGGATTCCGCCGTGATACTGCGCTGCCGCTTCAAGGTTGTCCCGCTGGAGCAATGGGCGGTACGCCGCGAATTTTTGCGCCGCCTGAAGGATGCGTTCGATGCACACGGTATCGAAATCCCCTATCCGCACCTGACCATTTATGCCGGGCAGGACAAGCACGGCAACGCGCCACCGCTGCGCGTGCTCAATACAGATAAACCTTAAACCTTGGTTGAACCACGAAGAAAAACAACAGCTTGCTTTTGGAACACCAATCACCCCGCAGGTGAATGTCGAAAGGTATCGAATTTTTATCAAACGTATTCTTCGTGGCCTTCGTGCGCTTCGTGGTTAATTGCAGTAAACGGGCAAGACTAGCGCACGATGGAAAACCCCACGCGCAACTGCGCGGGATGCCGCTGGTTGTAGTCGAGCAGGGTCTCGCCGTAACCGCTGAACAGCTGGAGATACACAAAACCGCCGGTGCGCGCGAACAGCGGCTTACGGAACGGTATCGAGATATCGAACTGCGTGCCGGTATGGCCGCCAGTGCCGACGCGCATGCGACCGGACAACACCCATTCACTTTCGTCGCCGTAGCGTACCAGCCAGTCCGCGTACCCCCGGTAATGAGCGATGTCCGGGTTTTCGTCCTTATCCAGATAGCTGTAAAAGCGCGGCGCGAAAATCAGCGAGTTGCCGTCATCGAAGTCGGCGCGCCAGGCCGGTTGAAGATAGGCAAGGTCGATGCTGCGCGAGTTGGGGCCTTCCTTGCCGTTGGATTCGTGCTCGTAGCCGGCGCGCAGATAGCGCGGCATATCCTTGCTCTCGTCGAGGCGTTTCTGCCAGAACAGGCTGGGGCGATAGCTGGTATCGTGAAACGGTTTGGAGTCGACGCCCAGGTCCCAGGTGGCAGTCTGGGTATAGCCGAGGTGTAATTGCTTGAGCACAGGCAGCCATTGCACCGGTGTAGATTCATCGTCGAAGATACGGTACTTGAAGCTGACCTGATAGCGGGCGTTCATGCCGTTGCGCGCACCGAGCAGAAAATAAACCGGCTCGTGTGCAGACAGCGCCAGCTCCTCTTCAACGAAGGATGCAGTTTTTCCGACTGTTTCCGGAAACGCTTCCACCGGCTGTTCTGCGGTAGCCAGCAACAACAATTTGTTGGATGCAGCATCGGCCAGTTCGATTTTCAACTGGCCGCTTAAATGCGGCAGCAGCACGCTGTAGGTGCGGCGCGCTCCGCCTACAGGCGCGGCGGCGGCGGGAAGGAATACGACAACCTCGGTTTTCTCGCCGGCGACCAGCTTGATCCGCAGAAAGTTGGGCCAGGATGTGTTCTCGTCGGGGCGCACGGCTTCCAGCCGCAGCACTTCCCCACACTTTACGGCCTCATCGGGCGTGGCGATGATCCAGCCAGGCGCAGCCAGTGCCGCGCATGAAAAAAATAGTGCGGCGAATGCCGATAAAACCGGTGCGACAATTTTCATGATTGCGGTTGTTCCTCTCGATCCCGTGATACTCCGGCGGCGCCTGCCGACATTGCCTCATTGAACAACCGCACCGCCTTGGCTGCCTGCTGCGCGGCGCGACGGGTGATGCTGGCGGCGCGCAGGCGCGCATCCATCTCCAGCACGGGCAGATGCCCCTGTGCGCCCGCCTCCAGTAAATGCGCTTTCAGCAATTGATAGTGTTCTTCCAGCGCGCGCAGGCCGGGTTCGACATGACTATCGTCGTTCGGTTTCATTTCCGGATCAGCCGCATCCAGCAGCGCTTCCGCCTGGGCGGAAAATTTTCCGGCCTCAGCCGGTGCGGGCACGGGAAGCTCCCGCGCGACCGCTGCTGCGGCCAGCGCCAGTTCCGCCAGCGTCTCGTAGTAGCGCGCGATACGCAAAATGCCCGGCAGGCGCTGCGCACCCTCGGGCGACATGCCGCCACGGTTCAGGCGCGCAATGAAGTCGGCAATGGCGCGATTGAGGTTCGCGACGATCTGCTGATCGCGCGCCAGATGTTCGCCATCCGCACCGCCCAGCGCATCGCGCATCATGCGCAGCGCGATGCCGCCCATGCGCCGCACTTCCCGCGTCAACGCATCCAGCGCCAGCGCGGGGACTTCGGCCACGTTCGCGTCGAGATAGCGCGGCCTTGATTCATCCTCTTCCGCCGTGCGGAAACGCCGCTCCAAAAAGCGCGTCAAATGGCCGACCAGCGGCCACATCAGCGCCACGCCGAGCAGGTTGAACACGGTGTGGAACATCGCCAGCGTGGCGGCCGGAGCGGCATCCAGCTCCAGCCACTCACGCAGCACGCCGATCAAGGCGAGCAACAACGGCAGCAGCAGCAAGGCGACGATACCGGTCAGCAGGTTGAACAACACATGCGCACCGGCGGCGCGCTTGGCGTTCGGTGTCGCGCCGATGGCGGCGATCAGCGCCGTGACCGTGGTGCCGACGTTGGCGCCGATCACCACGGCGGCGGCCGCCTCGATGCCCATCATGCCGCTCTCGGCGGCGGTGAACGCCAGCACCAGCGCGGCTGCCGATGCCTGCATCAGCACCGTCATCAGGATGCCGGACAACACCATCACCACAATACCGAGCGCGCCGCCGAACTCGTTCAGCGAGAAACCGGTGACAACGCCGGAGAAAGATAATCTGAGCATGTCGATACCGAGGAACAGCACGCCGAACCCGGCCAGCGCCATGCCGAACGCGCCGCGTTTGTTGCCGCCGGTCAGGCGCAGCGCCATGCCGATGCCGATCAAGGGCAAGGCCAGCACGTCGATCTTGAATTTCAGCCCGACCAGCGCCACCAGCCAGCCGGTCATGGTGGTGCCGACGTTGGAGCCGAACAGCACCCACAGCGACTGCCCCAGCGTCAGCAGACCGGCATTGACGAAACCGATCGCCGCCACCGTCACAGCGCTGGAGGATTGCACCAGCGCGGTGATCAGCGCGCCGGAGGCCAGGCCGCGCAAACGGGTCTTGGTCGAACTGGCGAGGATGCGTTCCAGCGCGCGTCCGGCAGCGAGCTTCAGTCCGTCGGTCATCAACCCCATGCCGAGCAGGAACAGGCCGATGCCGCCCAGCATGCCGCCGATGGTTGCCCAGTCATACATCAGTCATCGCTCTTTTCTGGTGGAGGATGTACGGCATTCCGACATTTCGGCGGAATGGGGATTGGCCTTTCAGCTCCAAAGTCATTTTCATGTTCCATTCGTGGCTCCACGGGCGGTACCAATGCGGCATCCGCTCAACTTCAGGACGCCAGCCTAGCATGCCATAAAACGACAATGCTGGAATGCGATTGTTCCCGGAGCATGCAGGACGCAATCTTTCCATCGTGGCATCCGTGGGCATGGAGCAAGATATTTTTTGGACAAAGCGGGTGTTCGGATACAGAATGCACCTTTAGAATGATGCCGTTGCCGCCTGTTTTAGCTGCCTACCCGATAGATTCTCCCCCAATGGAGCGCCATGAACCTTAAAGCGCGATTTCTGCTGCTGATGACCCTGATATTCATCGGCTTCCTCTCGATCACCTGGTATTTGTCCGACCGGTTGATAAACGAACTCGACCGGCAATGGGGCGAACAATTCGCCGAGCGGCAGGTCATGTTCGACAAATACCGCACACTGGCGCCGCTAATCCGCGAAATCGCCCTTGCCCGGCAGATGGCGGCAGAACCGGCGATCATCGACATGGCCTTGCACGAGCACGATCCGGAAAGGCGGCGGCGCGGTATCGCGGCCATGGAAAAATATCGCTTCAATTTCCGCGACCACAGCTACTTCGCCGCCTTCGCGCAGAGCGGCAATTACTACTACAACGATGCCGCCGACCAGTATGCGGGCAAGCAGTTGCGCTACGTGCTGTCGCCAACCGCCCCGGCGGACAAATGGTTTTATGCCACGCTGGTGGACGGCAAGGAATATCAGGTCAACCTGGATCCGGATGTCCATCTCAAGGTGACCAAGGCCTGGATCAACGTGCTGGTGAGGAGCGGCAGCGAAACGCTCGGTATCGTCGGCACCGGGATCGACCTCACCGACCTGATCAACGAGACCGTCAAAATAACCCAGCCCGGCATCCACAACATGTTCATCGACAAGAGCATGGCGATTCAGTTAAACAGCGACCCGGAGCTGATCGACTACATGACCGTCGCCAAGGATGTCGGGCAGCGCATCAAAATCGACGTATTGCTGAAAAACCCGGCAGATGTCGATCGCTTAAGGCAAGCGATGATCGGGCTGGAACGTTCCCCGAAGGATATTGCCGTGCTGAAAGTGGATTACATGGGCGGCAAACATCTGCTCGGCGTGGCTTTCCTGCCGGAAATCGGCTGGTATGACCTGACGCTGATGGACGGCCACAGCCAGAGCCTGTCCGACAACCTGCTCGCTGGACCCATCCTGTTCGGCCTCGCATTGCTGCTCGCCTTGCTGACGGTGGGTTGGGCGCTGCGCAGATGGATACTCAGTCCGATCGCGGCGCTCAAGGCATCGACCGACAAAATCCGCAACGGCAATTTCGAAATCGATCCTCCTCTCGCAGGGTCGGGCGAAATCGCGCACTTGTCGCGCTCCTTCGAGAGCATGGCAAGGTTCGTAATCGACAGCAACCGGAACCTGGAAGAGAAGGTGCGGGAACGCACCGAAGCGTTGCATCGCTTATCCGAAATCGACCCGCTGACCGGACTCCTGAACCGCCGTGGCATGCTGGAGCGATTCGAGGGCGAGATAGCGCGCCAGGCGCGCCAGGGCGGATCGATGGGGATACTGTTGCTCGACCTCGATCATTTCAAGGACATCAACGACACCTGCGGGCATGCGGCAGGTGACCTGGCGCTTTGCGAAGTTTCACGGGTGCTGCAATCTACAAAACGCACCTACGACCACGCGGCCCGATGGGGCGGCGAAGAATTTCTGATGCTGATGCCGGATTGTCCGAAAGCGGATTTACTGGGAATCGCCGAACGCATCCGTGCAGAGATCGCGGCACTGTGCATACAGGCTGGCGAAAACGCCTTCAATTTCACCGTCAGCATCGGTGCACACCATCCGGACACCCCGCAGACACTGGACACCATGCTGCAAAAGGTCGATGGCGCGCTCTATGCCGCCAAAGACGGGGGGCGAAACCGCGTGCAAATCACGGAATAGCACACGCACGGCGCGTTCAGAATCCGGTCGGCGCACGAGCCTTCAATGCCGCCAGACAGCCCGCCAAAGGCTGTCCAGCCGTCCATCGCTCTGGCTCCCCTCGCTATCCTGCCAGCTCATCCGCAATCATCTCCGCCTGCTTCAGCACTGTCTCGGTTGCCAGCAACTGCATGTCGGGCGGATAGCCATACTGGCGTAGCGTGCGTTTCACAATCACTTTCAGTTTCGCTTTCACACTTTCCTTGATTGTCCAGTCGATGGAAGCATTCTCGCGCACCCGCTGTGTCAGCACCACGGCCAGTTCGCGCAACTGATCCTGCTTCATCAGCTCGCGGGCACTTTCGTTGTTCGCCACTGCCGTGTAGAACGCATACTCGAAATCGCTCAGCCCCATGTGCTTGGCTTCCTCATCGGAAGCGACGATCTCCTTGCTGATCTTGATCAGCTCTTCCATCACCTCGGCGGCAGTCA
>CAZMWC010000058.1:0-10175 GCA_964569805.1 uncultured Gallionella sp. | reverse complement strand
AAGGCAAGGATGCGTTCGGGCGCAATTCGGCACGCGCCATCGTGCAGGCGCCGCGTGTGTTGCCGCGCACCATCCCGATGCCGTCGGAAATCAGCGGCTGCGAACACGGCTTTGTATTTCTTTCTTCGATTCTGCATGCGCATGTCGGCGAACTTTTCAGCGGCATGGAGGTGCTCGGCTGCTTTCAGTTCCGCGTAACGCGTAACAGCAATCTGTTCGTGGATGAGGAGGAAATGAAAAATCTGCGCCTCAGCCTGCAAGGCGAATTGCCGCAACGCCATTTCGGCGACGCGGTGCGCCTCGAAATTGCCGATACCTGTTCGCCGCATATCGCAGAGATATTACTCAAGGAATTTAACCTCGCCCCGGAGGATTTATACCGTGTGCATGGCCCGGTTAATTTGGTGCGATTGATGGAAATTCCCGGCCTGGTAGCGCGTGACGATTTGAAGTTTCCGGCCTTTGTGCCCGGCGTACCGCTCGTGATCCAGAAAAAAGGGGCAGACGTATTCAAGGCGATTCGCAAGGGTGACATTCTGCTGCACCACCCTTACCAGTCGTTCAAACCGGTCATCGATTTTATCCAGCAGGCCGCCAGCGACCCGGACGTGGTGGCGATCAAACAAACCGTGTACCGCACCGGCGCGGATTCCGCGCTGATGGAAGCGTTGATTGCCGCAGCACAGCGCGGCAAGGAAGTGACGGTGGTGGTGGAGCTGATGGCACGTTTTGACGAAGAAGCCAACATCAATTGGGCAACCCGTCTGGAACAAGTGGGCGCACATGTGGTGTACGGCGTGGTCGGACACAAAACCCACGCCAAGATGCTGATGGTGGTGCGCCGCGAGGACGGCAAACTGCGCCGTTACGTGCATCTGGGTACCGGCAATTACCATCCGCGCACCGCGCGGCTGTACACCGATTTCGGCCTGTTTACCTGCAACGAAGAAGTCTGCGCCGACGCGAACGAAGTATTCAGCCAGCTCACCAGTCTGGGCAAGGCGCGCAAGCTGAATCACTTGTGGCAATCACCATTCACGCTGCACATCGAGGTGTTGCGCGCCATCCAGAACGAGACACGGCTGGCCAAATCCGGCAAGCGCGGCCATATCATCGCCAAGATGAACGCGCTGCTGGAGCCGGAAACGATCGGCGCGTTGTATGAGGCTTCACAGGCGGGCGTGAAGGTAGACCTGATCGTGCGCGGTGTGTGCGCGCTGCGCCCCGGCGTGAAAGGGTTGTCAGAAAATATCCGCGTGCGCTCCATCATCGGGCGCTTTCTGGAACACACGCGCATCTTCTACTTCCGCAATGATTTGAAGCATGATGTCTATCTCGCCAGCGCGGACTGGATGGACAGAAATTTCTTCCGCCGCATCGAAGTGTGCTTTCCCATACTCGATAAAAAACTCAAGAAACGCGTAATCGACGAGGGGCTGAAGGTTTACCTGCAGGACAATTGCCAGGCATGGGACATGGATGGCGCAGGGCATTATCAACGTAATAAATTACGCCGCGCCGCGCCGGAATGCGCGCAATGTGAGCTGCTCAAGCAGCTCGCCGTCTAACTCGACTATCCGTTGCGTGCGCCGCAGCAAGCAGAAGCGTGCGGGATGCCATGAGCATGCCTTGAATTTTTCACAATAAGACGAACTATGCCTTGCTATACAGCTGGCTGCCCTGCTTCACAAATTCGACCGCTTTTTGCTCCATGCCTTTTTGCAGTGCGGTGGCTTCATCCACGCCCTGCTGCGCCGCAAAATCGCGCACGTCCTGGGAGATTTTCATCGAGCAGAAACTGGGGCCGCACATGGAGCAGAAATGCGCTACCTTGGCGGATTCCTTGGGCAGGGTTTCGTCGTGGAATTCGCGCGCCTTGTCGGGGTCGAGACCGAGGTTGAACTGGTCGTCCCAGCGGAACTCGAAGCGCGCCTTGCTCAAAGCGTTGTCGCGCACTTGCGCGCCGGGGTGGCCTTTGGCGAGGTCGGCCGCATGGGCGGCGATTTTGTAGGTGATGATGCCTTCCTTCACATCATCCTTGTCCGGCAAGCCCAGATGTTCTTTCGGCGTGACGTAGCACAGCATGGCGGTGCCGAACCAGCCGATCATTGCCGCGCCGATCGCCGAGGTGATGTGGTCGTAACCGGGCGCGATGTCCATGGTAAGCGGACCGAGCGTATAGAATGGCGCTTCGTGGCACCACTTGAGTTGCAGATCCATGTTCTCCTTGATCATGTGCATCGGCACATGGCCGGGGCCTTCGATCATGGTCTGCACGTCGTGTTTCCACGCCACTTGAGTGAGTTCGCCCAGCGTCTTCAATTCGCCCAGTTGCGCTTCGTCGTTGGCATCGTAGATCGAGCCGGGGCGCAGGCCGTCGCCGAGGCTGAACGCCACGTCGTAGGCTTTCATGATTTCGCAGATTTCCTCAAAATGGGTATAAAGGAAACTTTCCTTGTGGTGCGCGAGACACCATTTCGCCATGATCGAACCGCCGCGCGACACGATGCCGGTCATGCGCTTGGCGGTCATCGGCACATAGCGCAACAATACGCCCGCGTGGATGGTGAAATAATCCACGCCCTGCTCGGCCTGCTCGATCAGCGTGTCGCGATAAATTTCCCAAGTCAGGTCTTCCGCCTTGCCGTTTACTTTTTCCAGCGCCTGATAGATCGGCACGGTGCCGATGGGGACGGGCGAATTGCGGATGATCCATTCGCGTGTTTCGTGGATATGCTTGCCGGTGGAGAGATCCATCACATTATCGCCACCCCAGCGGATCGCCCAGGTCATTTTTTCGACTTCTTCCTGAATGCTCGATCCCAATGCGGAGTTGCCGATGTTGGCGTTGATTTTCACCAGAAAGTTGCGGCCGATAATCATCGGTTCGACTTCGGGATGGTTGATATTGGCCGGGATGATGGCGCGGCCGCGCGCAATTTCGTCGCGCACGAATTCGGGAGTAATGATCTTCGGAATGGCTGCGCCGAAATTCTCGCCGGGGTGCTGTGTTCTCAACAGCTCGGAAAGTCCTTCAATTTTTTGATTCTCGCGGATGGCGATGTATTCCATCTCCGGCGTGATGATGCCCTGGCGCGCGTAATGCATCTGCGTGACGTTGGTGCCCGCTTTCGCTCGGCGCGGCGCACGTTGAAGGTTAAAGCGCAATTCAGCCAAAGTGGGGTCGGCCAGGCGCTGCCTGCCATATTCTGAACTGGGCGCGGCAAGTTGTTCGGTATCATCGCGCTCTTTGATCCAGCTTTCGCGCAAGGCGGGCAAGCCGGAACGGATGTCTATCTTTACCGCCGGATCGGTATAGGGGCCGGAGCAGTCGTACACATAAATTGGCGGATTTTTTTCAGCGCCCATCCCGGCGGGCGTATCGGCCTGTGAGATTTCGCGCATCGGTACGCGGATATCGGGCCTGCTACCCTCGATGTACACCTTGCGCGAATTCGGCAACGCTTTGATCGCCGCTGCATCGACATGCGCGGCGGCTGCGAGAAATTGGGGATTGGCATTCATCTGATGATGCTCCTAGAAAACGGCAAGCATCAACGGGATGCTTCCCTTCGCGGCATGACCCGCACAGGTTCAAAGGGTGTCTCTCACTGCACTGGCTTTACCGACCTGTGGCAGACCCCTAGCGAGGTGCGCAAGGTACTGGAAAGGCGGTGTAAAAGCAAGTTGCCACCTTGCGTGTTGAGCCTGCGAGAGTGTGTTGTTATACTGGGCGCGGCTGCCATACCGGACAGATTCATGGGAGCCTCTATAAATTCACTTTTGCGGGATGAAACACAAGGAGCCGCGCAGCGAATGACGAGACATATCAAATGGATAGGCGAGGAATGAGCGAGCACGCGACGCAGCGGTTTGCCCGCAAAATGAATTTATAGAGGCTCTCTCAGGAGAATGAAATGCAGAACGTGGAACAAATGCGCTTTAACATGATAGAACAACAAATTCGCCCGTGCGACGTGCTGGAGGGGCGGATTCTGGAGCTGCTCAAGCAAGTGCGCCGCGAGCATTTCGTGCCGGCCGATAAGAAGGAGCTTGCATTCGTTGACATGGCGGTCCCGCTGGGCTTTGGAGCATACATGTGGGAGCCCAAGTTGGAAGCCCGTACCGTGCAGGAATTGCGCCTCAAGCGCAGCGACAAGGTGCTGGAAATAGGCACGGGTAGCGGTTACTTGACCGCACTGCTATCTGCGCTGGCCGGGCATGTGACATCGGTCGAGATCGTGCCGGAGTTAAGTGCCGCAGCCAAGCAAAATCTGGCCGCTTACCAGCGCAATAACATTACGCTGGGAATAGGTGATGCGGCGCACGGTTGGCCCAGCGCGACCTATGACGTTATTGTGCTGACCGGCTCCACACCCGTGTTGCCGCCAGTGTTCCAGAACAGCCTGAACATCGGCGGCAGGTTGTTCGCCATCGTGGGCGATGCGCCGCTCATGGAAGTGCAACTGATTACCCGCATCGCTCCCGATACGTTCGAGACAGTCAACATCATGGAAACTTGCGTTGCGCCTTTACAAAACGCGGAGCAGCCAAAACGATTCGTATTCTGAAGGTAGTTGCACCGGCA
Source organism: uncultured Gallionella sp. (assembly GCA_964569805.1). Classification (GTDB taxonomy): domain Bacteria; phylum Pseudomonadota; class Gammaproteobacteria; order Burkholderiales; family Gallionellaceae; genus Gallionella. The sequence goes on along the minus strand of CAZMWC010000058.1, from coordinate 5,587 downwards.
TTGCGTAACGCGGCAGTAAGTTGTAATATTAGAAATGTCTAATATATTAGTTGCGCAAAACCGATGAAATTAAAATTATTCGTTCTGGCGATTATGTTTAGTACGGCTGGCGTAGCGCACGCCGCCGACCTGCTGGAGGTCTTTCACACCGCGCAGGCGAACGACCCGGTGTTTGCCGCCGCACGCGCCACGCGGCAGGCAGGGCAGGAAAAGCTGCCGCAGGGTCGTGCGCTGCTGCTGCCCAGCATCAATCTCAATGCCAACAGCACTTTCAACGACCAGACCACACAATATCAGGGCACCACCCCCTTCCCGAGCGGCAATAACCGCTACAACAACCACGGTTACGGTGTGAGCCTGACGCAACCGCTGTTCCGCCAACAGAACTGGCTGACCTACACCGAAGCCGAATTGCAGGTTGCGCAAAGCGAGGCTCAATTTAAGGTAGCCGAGCAGGATTTGATCCTGCGCGTCGCGCAGTCTTATTTCGATGTGCTCATCGCGCAAGACAGCGTGAGTCTTGCCGAGGCGCAAAAAACCGCCATCGCAGAACAGCTGGAGCAAGCTAAACGTAACTTCGAGGTGGGCAGTGCCACCATCACCGATACCCATGAAGCACAGGCACGCCACGACCTGACCAGCGCGCAGGAAATTGCCGCGCAAAACAACCTGGAAATCAAGCGCCGCAGCTTGCAGCAACTGATCAATACGATACCGAAAGAACTCAAACCGCTCGGCAAAGGCTTCAAGCTGGAAGCTCCGCAACCCGCCGATATGGAGAAGTGGGTGGACGATGCACAATTACGCAATCCACAACTCGCCATCGCTCAAGCTGCCGCCGAACTCGCGGAAAAAGAAGTGGCGCGCAATCGCGGCGGTCACTATCCAACCGTGGATCTGGTGGCAAACTACACCAACAACAGCGCCAACGGCGGCAGTTTGGGCGTGGCCAACGACAGCACCAACAAGAGCGTCGGCGTGCAACTGAACATACCGCTGTTTCAAGGTGGCGCGATCAACTCCAAGTGGCGCGAAGCCGAAGCCAACCGTGAACGCGCCAAACAGGAACTGGAAAATAGCCGTCGCACCGTTGCCACGCAAACCCGCCAAGCTTACCTCGGCGTGGTCAGCGGCATCGCACAGGTCAAGGCGTTGCAACAAGCGCTCATTTCCAGCGAAAGCGTGCTGGAAGCCAGCAAACTCGGCCAGGAAGTCGGCGTGCGCACCAACCTCGACGTACTGAATGCCCAACAACAACTCTATTCAACAAGACGCGATCTGTATCAGGCTCAATACAACTACCTGACCAGCCAGCTGCGCCTGAAACAGGCAGTGGGTTCATTGGGTGAGAATGAGTTGAGCAAGGTTAATCAGGCTCTCTATTAGCAGCCTGGGTGATTTGTAGGTGCGAATTTATTCGCACACTTGGCGTGTTATGTGCGAATGAATTCGCACCTACAGCAGCGGTTCAATATTCTGAATTTATGGGATATTTCCCATAAGCTGTTTCTTCAGATTGAATGTCCGTCAAATTTTCAACCATGCTCCCTTATGCAGTTTCAGGTTAATATTCGCACTTGACACGGGGACATCGAACAAATGGATATTAACAAACGCATCATCAAGCATTTCAAAGACAGCGCCGAGCTCAAGCTGAAGGTCAAGGATCAGCTGGCCAAGCCCATTGCCGAGGGCGCGCAACTGTTCTTCGATTGCATCACCAATGACGGCAAGATACTGGTGTGCGGCAATGGCGGCTCGGCAGCCGATGCGCAACACTTTTCGGCAGAATTGCTGAATCGTTTTGAAAAAGAACGCCCAGGTCTGGCCTGCGTCGCACTGACCACTGACAGTTCGGTGCTGACTTCCATCGCCAACGATTACGATTACAACCTGATTTTTTCAAAGCAAGTGCGCGCGCTCGGCCTGCCCGGTGACAGCTTGCTGGCGATTTCTACCAGTGGAAATTCACCTAACGTGGTGGCTGCGATACACGCCGCGCACGAGCGCAGCATGCGCGTGGTCGCGCTGACCGGGCGTGAAGGTGGTGAAATGGCTGGTGCGTTGCATACCGGCGATGTGTTGATTTGCGTAGATGCGAAGAGCACCGCCAGAATTCAGGAAGTTCATTTGCTCACGTTGCACTGTCTGTGCGATGTGATTGATTATCTGCTGCTGGGAGAATGATGATGCGCATACCCTCGCTGTTGTTGCTTGTATTGGCATTCGGCTCGTTGCAAGGTTGTTTCCCGGTAGTCGCCACCGGGGTGGGCGCTGGTGCCTTAATGGCTCAAGACCGGCGCACCAGTGGTGCCTATATCGAAGATGAGACCATTGAAAACAAAGCCATGAGCCGTATTGGCAATCAATACAAGGATAAGGTGCATGTGAATGTCACCAGCTTCAACCGCAACGTGCTGGTCAGCGGCGAAGTGCCGAGCGAAGCCATAAAAATTGAAATCGGCAGGCTCGTTATCGGCATTGAAAACGTGCGTAACGTGAATAATGAACTGGTGGCTTCCGGTATCAGTTCATTAACTTCACGCGGTAGCGACAGCCTGGTTACCTCAAATGTGAAGCTGCGTTTTATGAACAATGATCGTTTTAGCGTCCACCATGTCAAGGTAATCACCGAGAATGGTAAGGTATTTCTGATGGGAATCGTCACGCGCGCTGAAGCCGACGCTGCCACCGAAATTGCCAGCACTACCAGCGGCGTTCAGCATGTGGTGAAATTGTTCGAATACCTTGACTGATGTACCCGGCTCCCGCCTTTGAGCGCAAATTGTGCCCGGCTGAACAGCTCCTGGCACATACTGCCGCTTTGCCGCGCCCGCTGGTGTTTACCAACGGATGTTTTGACGTGCTGCACCGCGGTCATGTGACGTATCTGGCGCAAGCGCGCGCACTCGGCGCTTCGCTGGTGGTGGGTGTCAATAGCGATGCCTCGGTAAAACGTCTGGGCAAAGGCAACGACAGGCCGATCAACAACCAGGACGACCGCATGGCGGTGCTTGCCGCATTGGAATCGGTCAGCCTCGTGATACCATTCGACGAAGATACACCGCTGGACCTGATCCTCGCCTGCAAGCCGGACATACTGGCAAAAGGCGGTGACTGGCGGCCTGAAGACATCGTCGGCGCAACAGAAGTACAAAGCTGGGGCGGCGCGGTGCACAGCATTCCGTTTCTACACCAACGTTCCACAACCACACTATTGCAAAAGATCCGCTCATTATGAACGCCGCGCCACAACCCGCCGGAATTACCCTGCACCAGCAGTCCAGACAATTTGAGATCACCTTCGGCGACGGCGCGAGCTACCGCCTGCCCTTTGAATTTCTGCGCGTGTATTCGCCCTCTGCCGAAGTGCGCGGCCACGGTCGCGGCCAAGAAGTATTGCAGACCGGCAAGCAGAACGTAAACCTGCTCGGCGTAGAGCCGGTAGGCACATATGCGCTCAAAATGATTTTTGATGATGGGCACAGTAGCGGGCTTTACACTTGGGAATACCTGTACGAACTCGGCCAAAATCAGGATGAAATGTGGCAGAGTTACTTGAGACAACTGGAAGTTGCCGGCAAAAGCCGTGAGCCGTGTCCGGGCGATACGGGTAAACCCAAACATCGAGGGTGCGGGAAGTAAACTCCCGGACAGCCATAACTATGACCAAGACTACACACTTCGGATTCGAGACGGTTGCCGAAGAGGAAAAAGCCAGACGCGTTGCAGACGTATTTACATCCGTCGCCAGCAAATACGATGTAATGAATGACCTGATGTCAGTAGGTTTGCATCGCCTCTGGAAACGCTTTGCCGTCGGTGTCAGCGGCGTGCACGAGGGTCAGCGTGTACTGGACGTGGCGGGCGGCTCTGCAGATTTGTCGCGACTTTTCTTGAAGCAAGTCGGCAGCGCCGGGCAGGTGGTGCTCACCGACATCAATAACGCCATGCTGCGTGTCGGGCGCGACCGTCTGCTCGACGAGGGTATTGCCACACCCGTCACACAATGCGACGCGGAATACCTGCCTTTCCCCGACAATTATTTCGATTGTGTTTGTATCGCTTTCGGCTTGCGTAACGTGACGCATAAAGAAGCGGCACTGCGCGATATGCAGCGCGTACTCAAACCGGGTGGCCGGTTGATCGTGCTGGAGTTTTCAAAAATTGCCAAACCGCTTGAGCCATTTTACGATGCCTACTCATTTAAGCTGTTGCCCAAAATCGGCCAAATCATTGCCAACGATGCCGACAGCTACCGCTACCTTGCCGAATCCATCCGCATGCACCCGGGGCAGGAAGAGCTGAAAAAAATGATGGAAGAAGCCGGTTTCGAAAAAGTCGAATACTTCAACATGACCGGCGGTGTGGTTGCCGTGCATCGCGGCTACAAGTTTTGAATCTGAAACGCCAGGGTTAGCCTGCCGCCAATAATTCGTTAATCACCGCACCGGCCAGCATATAACCGAACAACGGCGGCATGTAGCTGATGGTGCCATTCACGGCGCGCGGGCGGCCCCTGCTGGTCGGTTGTGGCGGCAGCGGCGCGCTGGGATACTCGTCGGAGAACACCGTCAATATTCCCTTGCGAATGCCATGGTGTTTGCGCAAGCGAAGGCGCATCTGGCGTGCCAGCGGGCACATCGCCGTCTCGCCAATGTCCGCCACTCTGATGCGCGTGGGGTCGAGGCGATTGCCCGCGCCCATGCTGGAAGCGACCTTCAATCCGCGCTTGAAACTTTCCGCCACCAGCGCCTCCTTGCAGGCCAGTGAATCGATACAGTCAATCACGTAATCACAATCGCCGGGTATCAGTTCGTTCACGTTTTCAGTGGTAAGAAAGCTGCGCAGTAACACCACATGGCAATCCGGATTGATGTCGGCGATGCGCGCGCGCATCAACTCCGCCTTGGATTGTCCGACGGTAGAAAGCAGCGCGGGCAACTGGCGGTTGATATTGCTGGCGACCACCACATCGTGGTCAAGCAACGTCAGGCGGCCGACCCCGGCACGCGTCAGCGCCTCGGTGCAGTAGGAACCAACCCCGCCCATGCCGGCAACGAACACATGCATGCCGCGCAGTTTTTCAATACCCTCATCGCCGATCAAGATGTGGGTACGTTCGAATTGGGGCGGGATGAAGTTTGGCATGACGCGGATTATAGCGAGTTGTAGGTCGGGTTACGCTGCGCTAACCCGACCTACGAAGAATGTGTGTTGCTAGTGTCGTGAACCGGAAATAACGGGACAAATGAAACGGATGGATTTTTTTGCCAAGCAAGGCGCAGACACGCAGCCGTATGGGGTATACGGCAAGTGGATGCAACGCAGCATGGCGGAAAAAGGCACCGTTTCATGTTTCGTTATTTCCGGTTCACGACACCCGTAGCTTGTCTGACTTGAAGAAAATCGGCTACTTATTCGTCGCCTCCCCCGCGAAGGCGAGGACCAAACTATTCGATTTGACCGGATCAACAAAGTATTTTTTCCCTTGGATGCGTGCGCTGGGTATATCCTGTCGGGCATCGGCTAAATCTAACCGGCAACGGGAAGCATCTTGAAACCAATATTACAATACCTCAAAACG
>CAZMWC010000057.1:0-10177 GCA_964569805.1 uncultured Gallionella sp. | reverse complement strand
CGCTCCTACAAAGTGATCCTCCCAAAAGGTGAGTTATGTGAAAAGCGCGAAGATCATCCCATCGCCAACTGCGCTCAACTTCGCTTCAGTAACGCCTCAAACTCTTCAATGGGTACCGGCCTACTAAACAGGTATCCCTGGTAATTGGTGCAGCCTTTACCCAGGAGCAGTTGTTGCTGCACCTCCGTTTCCACCCCTTCTGCAATGATATCCAGGCCCAGGCTGTCTGCCATGGCAATAACGGTGCGCACGATCGCTTTATCGCTGTTATCCGAGGCAAGATCGCGAACGAAAGACTGGTCGATCTTAAGTTGATTGAGCGGCAGCTGTTTGAGGTGTTGTAAAGATGAATAACCGGTACCGAAATCATCCAGTGAGAAACGGATACCGATTTCGTTCAATGCATTCATGGCCGCAATGGTGTCTTCAATATTCTCGAGCAACAGGCTTTCCGTCAATTCCAGCTTGAGATAGCTCGGGTCGATGGCATGGCGTTGCACGGTAGCTTGTACTTGATCCACAAAATTAGCCTGACGAAATTGCTTGGCGCTCACATTCACTGCCAGAATGAGATTTTTGGTCAGCGCATCTTGTTGCCATGCTTTAAGCTGGGCGCAGGCGGTATCCAGCACCCATTGCCCAATAGGCAGTATCAGTCCGGTTTCTTCCGCCAGCGGGATGAATTCTGCGGGGGACACCAAACCGCGCTCAGGGTGTATCCAGCGGATCAACGCCTCGGCTCCCAATGATTGGTGCAAACTGTCCACCTGAATCTGGTAATGCAACTGAAATTCCTTATTCACCAGCGCGTTGCGTAATTCGTTTTCGAGCGCTGCGCGTGCATCGACGTTGGTCTGCATCTGCGCATCAAAAAAACGCAGAGTATTGCGCCCGGCTTTTTTGGCCTGATACATGGCAATGTCGGCTTGCTTCAGCAGTTCTTCTACCCCCGATTGCTGGTCGTCGAACAGAGTGACACCGATGCTTGGCGTGCCGCGATATTCATGTCCGCCAAGCTGGTAGGGTTGGTTGAGGGTAGCCAGAATCTTCTCCCCGATGGCCTCGGTCTGCTCCGCTGCTTCAAGAATCTGCTCGCTCAAGTCTTCCAGCATCACAACGAATTCGTCACCGCCCAATCGGGCCACGGTATCCCCTTCGCGCACACAGGATGTCAGGCGTTGCGCCACATGCTGCAACAGCAAATCTCCGGTGGCATGGCCGAGCGAGTCGTTGAGGGTCTTGAAATCATCCAAATCGATGAACAGTAACGCGGCCTTTCGGCCACTACGCACACTGGAAGCCAAGGCTTGCTTGAGACGATCCAACAGAAGCCGCCGGTTTGGCAAGCCGGTTAGGCTGTCGTAGAACCCCAAATTTTTGATTTCCGCTTCCGCCGCCTTGCGTGACGTTATATCGTGCAGCGTGCCCACGTGGTGAGTAACTTCCCCGGCATTTCCCTTCACCGCAGTAATGGCAAGCCGTTCCGGGTAGATTTCGCCATTTTTTCGCCGGTTCCAGATTTCACCGTTCCATGCGCCGGTATGCTTGATGCTACCCCACATCACACCATAAAAAGCCGCATCATGACGGCCGGACTTGAGCAGTTTTGGTGTCTGGCCGACCACCTCCTCTGCCGTGTAGCCGGTGATTTCGGTAAATGCGCGGTTGACGCGCAGGATTACGCTATTGGCATCGGTAATCATCACACCATCCTGGGACTCAAAGGCGGTGGCGGCGATACGAAGCCCTTCCTCTGATTGCTTGAGGCGCGTAAGCAGATTCCAGAGCAAGAGCGCCTGAAAACCACCAACGACATTCGCGCTACCCAGCTGAACCTCGGCATAGGCGGTGACACTATCATCGCCGGTTAAGTTAAAGGCAATACAAGGACAGCTCGCCTCAATTGCTTCAGCAAGGTTGGTGAAGTTTTGGATGCCGTATTTCTTCGCGATAGACAGCGCCGGAGCTTCCGGATTGGCATCGACAATACCGGTGATTGTAATCTGCGGATCTTCCAGAAAAAGATCAAGCATCGCTGCGCCGCCGCGACCCGCGCCCATCACAAGTATTCTTTGGCTGTTTTTTGGTTTCACTGTCATCATGTGCCTCGCCATCATCATCTCGCGCCCTAATGGATTATCCAAGATTAAAACTCATCCTGATACCGAACAGTGATCGGATAACGCCAGTCCTTGCCATAGCTGCGCTCGGTGATGCGGATACCGACGGCGGACTGGCGGCGTTTGTATTCGCTGATGCGGATCAGGTACACCACGCGGCGCACATCGGCCTCGGCGTAGCCGCACGCGACGATTTGCGGGATTGCCATATTCTTTTCGACGTAGCATTCCATGATGGCATCCAGCACGTCGTAGGGCGGCAAGCTGTCCTGATCGGTCTGGTCGGCGCGCAGTTCGGCGCTCGGCGGGCGGGTGATGATGCGTTCCGGGATCACCTCGCCCAGCGTGTTGCGATAACGCGCCAGCCGGTACACCAGCATCTTGCCGACATCCTTCAGCACCGCAAACCCGCCCGCCATGTCGCCATACAGCGTGGCATAGCCGACGGTCATCTCGGACTTGTTGCCGGTGGTCAGCACCAGCGAGCCGAACTTGTTGGACAAGGCCATCAGCAGAGTGCCGCGAATGCGCGCCTGCAAATTTTCTTCGGTGGTATCCGCCGCACGCCCGGCAAAAGTATGTTCCAGCGTGGACAGATAACTCTGGAACATCGGCTCGATGGAAAATTCGTCGTAGCGCACCCCGAGTATCTTTACCATCTCGCGCGAATCATCCAGGCTGATTTGCGCGGTATAGGGCGACGGCATCATTACCGCGTGAACTTTATCCGCGCCCAGCGCATCCACCGCGACCGCCAGCGTCAATGCGGAGTCGATCCCGCCGGACATGCCCAGCAACACACCGGGGAAGCGGTTCTTGGTGATGTAGTCGCGCACACCGAGGCACAGCGCGCGATACACACCGGCCTCCTCGCTCAACGGCGCGACCTTCTCCCCGACCGGCCGCAGACCGTCCTGCATCTCCAGCAACAGCAAGTCTTCTTCGAAATGCGCGCCCTGCGCGGTTAACGCGCCATGCCTATCCATGGCGAACGAGCCGCCGTCGAACACCAGCTCATCCTGCCCGCCCACCAGATTGGCATACACCACCGCCATGCCGGTTTCCGCGATGCGTTCGCGGATGACGTTATAGCGTGATTCCTGCTTGCGCGTGGCATAAGGTGAAGCGTTCAACACCAGCAATACTTGCGCGCCCGCCTTGTGCGCCCGTTGCGCCGCCTCATGCTTCCAAATATCGGCACAGATATTCAGAGCGAAACGAATGCCTTCCAGCTCAAATACACAGGGGTCGTTGCCGTGGTCAAAATAACGCTCTTCATCGAAGACAGCATAATTCGGCAATTCATATTTGAGATAAGTCGCGGCGATTTTTCCGTCACGCAATAAAGACGCGGCGTTGTAGCGTTTGCCGTTCAGCTCATGCGGATGCCCGACCACTACCGCGATACCGGATATTTTTTCGGCGAGATCCGACAGGGTTTGTGCACATGCCCGATAAAAACCGTCGCGCAACAGCAAGTCTTCCGGCGGGTAGCCGCACAGCCCAAGCTCGGGGGTGAGCAATAGTTGAGCGCCTTGTTGCCTGGCCTGTTCGGCGTACTGCAATATCTTCGCAGCGTTTCCCGCCAGATCACCCAACAGGCTATTGATTTGCGCGATTGCCAGTTTCATCGTTATGTCTGATTCCATTTCAACATCAAAAGTGAAATAGCGTAGGGCGCGCCGTGCCCCTGCCGGGCCGGGGATGCCAATGATCATTGAGCAAGCTAACCCAGTTTGGGCGCACTGTCATCTTCCAGCATCTCCACCGCCTCGATTTTGGCGAAATGATCGCTGATTTTGCGGCTGGAGATTTCCACCTGCCCCGCTTCTTCGTTCGCCTTGCGGATATTGTCGGCGAGCCGTTTCATGCGTTCGTCAAAGCGTTTGAAATCACCGCTCAACTTGCCCAGCTCGCTTTGAATAATATGCACCTGTTCGCGCATTTGCACATCCTTCATCACCGCCCGCGCAGTGTTCAGCACCGCCATCAGCGTGGTCGGGGAAACGATCCATACCCGGCTGTGCATCGCATATTCGACCAAATCGGAATGGTAAGCGTGAATCTCGGCAAACACCGCTTCGGCGGGCACGAACATCACCGCGCCATCCGAAGTCTCGTTGCGGATCAGGTATTTCTGACTGATGTCCTCGATATGTTTCTTGATGTCCAGCTTGAACTGTCTGCGCGCCGCGAGCTTGTCGGATTCCGGCAAAGTTTCGTCCAGCATACGGTGGTAATTTTCCAGCGGAAACTTGGCATCCACCGGCACTTTGCCGGTTGGTGGCGGCAGGATCAGCAGGCAATCCACGCGGTTGCCGTTGGAAAGTTTTTCCTGAAACGCGTAAGCATCGGGCGGCAGGATGTTGCGCACCAGCCCTTCCAGTTGCACCTCGCCGAACGCCCCGCGCGAACGTTTGTCGCCCAACAGGTGTTGCAGGCTGACCACGTTGGTGGTGAGGCCGTCGATCTTTTTTTGCGCCTCGTCGATGGTGGCCAGCCGCGTCATCACGTTGGTGAAGGTCTCGTTAGTTTTCTTGAAGCCTTCATCCAGCCGCTCGGCCACTTTGCCGGAAATCTGCTCCAGGCGCGTGTCGGTGCTCTTGGTCAGACCTTCGATGGTCTGCGCCAGCATCTCGGTATTGCGCTTCATGGTGGACTGTATCAATTCCTGCTCGGCGCGCCCCTGCTCTGCCAGTGTCTGCAGGGTCTTGCCGATCACTTCGACGCGCATCGCTTCTTGTTTGGCTTGCAGCTCGGCGGACAGGGCGGCGAGTTGCTTTAGCAGATCTTCGCGCGTCCCGGACAAGGCTTCGTGCTGCGCCAGTTGCAGCGATTGCATCGCCTCTCGGGTCAGTTTGAGCTCCTGCGCCACGCTCTCTCGCAGCCGTTCTGAACTGTCCAGCGTGGCCTGCGCCATGCGATCGCCCAGCTTGTTCAGGCCGTCATGCAAATCGCCCAGCATCAGGCGATGCTTTTCTTCCAGCGCGCGCGCCAATATTTCCGGCAGTTCGGTTTGCGTCCGCGCGAGCGAAATCACCCGCACTGCCAACCACAACAGAGCTGACAGAACGCAAATCATCAAAATGATATTCAGGATTTCCAGCATGGTGAACACCAGGTAAAAGCGCCGTGCGGCCTAGCACTGCGCGGCATCTTACTTTAGGGAACCTCTATAGATGCTCTCTTTATTACACTCCTGCACGGGTGCGATTCAAACTGATGCGCCATCAATCGCCCCTACCCAATCACACCCCCGCTGCCGACATCTCTTTGCGGGTATTTACGCGCCACGTACTCGTCCACAAGGCGGGTAAATTCCACCGCGATGTTAGCGCCGCGCAGCGTCATCGCTTTTTCGCCGTCGATGTACACGGGGGCGGCGGGGGTCTCGCCAGTGCCCGGCAGGCTGATGCCGATATTGGCGAGTTTGCTCTCGCCCGGTCCATTGACGATGCAGCCCATCACAGCCACGGTCATGTTCTCCACGCCTTGATACTGCGTACGCCACAGCGGCATCTGCGTGCGCAGATGTGCCTGGATGCCCTGTGCCAGCTCCTGAAAACCCGTGCTGGTGGTGCGTCCGCAACCCGGGCAGGCCGTTACCATCGGCGCGAATGCGCGCAAGCCCATGGTCTGCAAAATTTCCTGCGCCACCACTACCTCTTGAGTGCGTGAACCGCCCGGCTCCGGGGTCAAGGACACGCGTATCGTATCTCCGATACCTTCCTGCAACAGCACCGCCAGCGCGGCAGTCGAGGCAACGATGCCTTTTGAACCCATGCCCGCCTCGGTCAAGCCGAGATGCAGCGCGTAATCGCATTGCTGTGCCAGGGTGCGGTACACCGCGATCAGATCCTGCACTTCGCTGACTTTGCAGGACAGCACGATGCGGTCGTGTGCCATGCCCAGTTGTTCGGCACGCCGCGCGCTTTCCAGCGCAGAAGCGATCAACGCGGCACGCGTCACCTCGCCAACCTCCCTGGGCTCTGGCAAACGCGAATTCTCATCCATCATACGCACCACCAGATTTTGGTCGAGGCTACCCCAGTTCACCCCGATGCGCACCGGTTTGCCATAACGCACGGCAGTGGCGATCATGATCGAGAATGGATCATTTTCTTCGCGGCTGCGTCCGACATTGCCGGGGTTGATGCGGTATTTCGCCAGTGTTTGCGCACAATTCGGAAATTCGGTAAGCAAGCGGTGGCCGTTGTAGTGGAAATCGCCGATCAGTGGCACGTCGCAGCCCAGCGCATTGAGGCGTTTGCTGATATGCGGCACGGCAGCAGCAGCTTCCGGTGTGTTTACCGTGATGCGCACCAACTCGGAACCGGCCTGTGCCAGATCGAATACCTGTTGTGTGGTAGCTGCGATATCGGCAGTATCGGTGTTGGTCATGGATTGCACTACAACAGGCACGTCGCCGCCCAATGACACTTTACCCACCTGCACCTGTTGTGACGGGCGGCGTTTGATAATGTTCGTGCTCATGCTCACTCCACCGTCAGGCGCGCCACTTCATTTGAGCTGTTGATATGTGGCTTCAAATCTATCAGTTTGCCGCGATGATACAGCCGCACCGATGCGGCACGGCCTATCGCCATTGAAAACGGTGCATTGCCATCCAGGCGCAACTCGCTACCGCGCGCATTGATCTGCGAGGACAGGGTATTGCCATCCTTGTCTTTGACCTCCACCCATGATTCATCGTCGAACACCAGGCGCAACGCGGCGTTTTGTGATGGTACGCCGCCTTGTACCGCAGGTTTCACCGCTTGGGTTTGTGGTTCGGGTTGTAACGCTGGCGTAACTGGAACGGGTGCTGCTCCTAACTGTGGGGGTGGTGCCACGGATGCGGGCGAGGCATTCTCCGCTGTTCCGGGAACAGCAGATTCCGTGATAATTTTCATTTCGGGCGGCAAGACAGCAGGTGCTTTTTCCCGCGCCACTTCCGATTTTTTAACAGGTGTCGTGTAATGCCATGCCGCAAATGCAACAACCAGTACCGCCAGCAATAATGCAGCGCCCAGCCACACCAAATTTTGCCGTTGCGGCGAATGCGCACAGGGAAATGGCACCTCGACAGAGTCCGGTGTCAGCTGTAATGAACCCGCTTCCGCCTGCGGCAGAGCCGCCAATAATGGCTGCGCATCCAGATGCAAGACCTTGGCATAGTTGCGCACAAAGCCGCGCACAAAAGTCATTTCCGGCAAATACTGGAAATCACCGGCTTCCAGCGCCTCGATCTGGCGCGGCGCAAACTTGATCTGGTCGGACACATCGTTCAAGCTCAAGCCGAGACGTATCCGTGCCTCGCGCAACACCTCGCCCGGTGGAATCACTGGTGTCACATCAGGATCATCACCTTGCCCGGCATTATTTTCGGATATTTCTTCCATTATTCCCCATGCATAAACAACTGCGTTTCACGCGCATCGGGAAAACGCTTGCGCAACTGCATACCGTAGCTGGCCTCCGAATTACGGTCGCCCACCTTGCGTTCGATACGTATCGCCAACCAAAGCTGCTCTGCGGTCAAATTACCGGACTTTCCAGCGAAATTCGTAAAGTATTTTTTTGCCATAGCGTAATCGCCATTATCAAAGCTCAATTCGGCCATTAACAGTAACGCTTGCGGCAAGCCCGGTTGCAGTGTCAGGGCACGTTGCAAAAATTCTTCCGCATCCTTGGCATTGCCGATTTTCTTTGAGCATATCCCGGCATTCATCCAAGCGCGTTCCGGGGTTGCATATAATGGATTTTTCAGTGCCTTCATAAAATGCGCGATAGAATCCTTCTCCCTGTCGCGTTGGCACAGAAACCAGCCATAGTTGTTATGCGCTTCGGAGTCCGTCTTGTCGAGGCGGAGACTTTGCTGAAAATCTTCTTCGGCATCTTTATATTCGCGCAGTGCCATATTGATCAAACCGCGCACATTATAGGCCGGCGCATAATTCCGATCTGCCTGTAATGCTTGCTCTATCTCACCTAACGCGATGCCAAACTGTGTGCGCTCATAATACAAACCGGCCAGTTCGGTGTGCACTTTTGCGCTGCTGTTGGTCCGATTGTTATATTGTTCAGGTGTGGAACGCTCTCCGCCGGACGGCGCGCCACAACCCGCCAGCAGCATTAAAATCAAAATAACAGGTGATTTTTTCATCCGTGCACCTCGGCTAAATGCTGTAGGGTTCGCTTGGTTTTATCCTGCACTTGACCCGCCAATTGCCCGCAAGCAGCGTCAATATCCTCACCGCGTGTCTTGCGTGTGGTCGTCACAATATCCGCCTGCATCAACACATCACGGAAGCGGCGGATCGCCTCCGGCCTGGAGCGTTGATAATGTGTTTGCGGGAAAGGATTGAACGGGATCAGATTAAACTTGCACGGTACGTCGCGCACCAGCCGCACCAGCTCACGCGCCTGCTGTTCGCTATCGTTTACGCCGTCCAGCAGCACATATTCGAAGGTGATGAAATCGCGTGGCGCTTTTTCCAGATAGCGCAGACAAGCCGCCATCAATTCTTTGAGCGGATATTTCTGGTTGATCGGCACCAACTGGTCGCGCAGCCGGTCGTTTGGCGCGTGCAGCGAAACCGCCAGCGCCACCGGACATTCATCGCGCAGCCTATCCATCGCCGGAACGATGCCGGAAGTCGAAACCGTCACACGGCGGCGCGACAGGCCGTAAGCGTGATCGTCCAGCATCAGGCGCAATGCGCTGACGGTGTTGTCGAAATTAAGCAGCGGCTCGCCCATACCCATCAGCACCACATTGCTGATCTGCCAATTGCCCTCGGTGTGTCCGAGCTGATGATTCGCCCACCACACTTGGCCGATGATCTCGGCGGTAGTTAGATTACGGTTGAAGCCCTGCTTGCCGGTGGAACAGAATGCGCAGTCCAGCGCACATCCGGCTTGCGTTGAAACGCACAGCGTGCCGCGCGTCTCTTCGGGGATGAACACGGTTTCAACAGCATTGCCCGTGCCCATGTCCAGCAGCCACTTGCGTGTGCCGTCGCCGGACAACTCCTCGCGCATCACCTTGGGTGGCTGCACACAGGCAATTTGCTTCAGTTTTTCGCGCAGCGACACAGCAAGGTCGCTCATCGCATCGAAATCGGATTCCCCGGCCTTGTATATCCAGCGCAACACCTGCTTGGCGCGAAATGGCTTTTCGCCGTGCTCCGCAAACCAGGCAGTCAGTTGTGCCACATCAAAGTCGAGGAGGTTTTGCTTTGTCATCACTACAAACCTACTGCGCAGCCCGATTCACCCGCAAGGAGTAGGCCGGTGGGTGCCCGGCTGCACAGCAGCCACCCTTCCGCTCGCTGCGTCGCGTGCTCGTTCAATCCTCGCCTACCCGTGAGGTATGTCTCGTCATTCACTGTGCGGCTCCTTGCTCTCGGGCTGCTCATCACGGTTTCTAGCGATGCCAATGGTTAACGGGAATAAACGTTCAGTGCCGGGAAGAAATAGGCGATCTCCACCGCAGCCGTTTCTGCCGCATCGGAGCCGTGTACCGCATTGGCATCGATGCTGTCGGCGAAATCGGCGCGGATGGTGCCCTTGTCAGCCTTCTTTGGATCGGTCGCGCCCATCAGATCGCGGTTCTTCAGGATTGCGCCCTCACCTTCCAGCGCCTGGATCATCACCGGGCCGGAGCTCATGAAACTGACCAGATCGTTGAAAAATGGGCGTGCGCGATGCACCGCATAAAAACCTTCCGCTTCGGCGCGGGACAGGTGCGTCATGCGCGCCGCCACGATTTTCAGGCCGGCATTTTCAAAGCGGGTATAAATTTGACCGATGACATTTTTGGCCACGGCATCGGGTTTGATAATCGACAGGGTACGTTCAACAGCCATGCTTCATTCTCCAGAAAAGTTAATAAAAGAACAGGTCGCTATTTTATCAGGCTTTGCCGGATATCAGTGCCGGATAACAGGTACTGGGTGCAATTCAAACTGATGTGGCACCAATCGCGCCAACCGGCAAGGATTGGGTAGGGGCGATTCACGAATCGCCCGGGCAATTCGTGAATTGCCCCTTGT